>CBDUIO010000096.1:0-8239 GCA_965367355.1 uncultured Flavobacteriaceae bacterium | reverse complement strand
CGTTAATTTTAAAATTTTAGTTACATTTGAGACTCTAATAATCTACTTATGAAACACTTAATACTCTTATTTTCAGTATTTTCATGTACTCTTTTACATGCTCAATTCAATGAATCTGCTCCCTGGATGCAGGATTTCAATGATGATGAACGATTAATAAACACAAGTTTAACATTTCAGGAAATTGTTAATGCATTTGATACCTATTGGGAAACCAGAGATCCAAATGTTAGAGGAAGTGGATACAAGCCATTTAAACGATGGGAGAATTACTGGAAGAACTTTGTAAAAGAAGATGGCACACTGCCAACTAAACAGGAATTATGGGATACCTGGTTAGATAAGAATCAAAAGAAAAATTCCAGAAGTGTTCTATTGGATAACAGTAACTGGCTGCCATTAGGGCCTTTTACGCATATTAATACAGGTTCCTGGTCATCGGGTCAAGGTCGTGTTAATTCAATAATCGTGGATCCCAACAATTCAACAACATATTATTCCGGAGCTCCGGCAGGAGGCATCTGGAAATCTACAGATAGTGGAAGTACCTGGACTGTTTTAACAGATGACCTTCCGCAGATTGGTGTTTCAGGAATTGCAATAGATTACGCAAATTCCAACATTATTTATATTGCAACCGGAGATGATGATGCCGGAGATTCATATAGTGTAGGCGTGTTTAAATCAATAGATGGAGGTCTGACATGGAATGCAACCGGATTGAATCCCGGAAACTCTCCATATTCAATGAATGATATTTATATTCACCCAACTAATTCAAATATTCTTTGGGTAGCAACCAGTAGTGGCGTTTACAGAACAACCGATGCAGGAATCAACTGGACAAATACGTTATCAGGGAATATTAAGGATATTAAGATAAAACCGGGTGATCCAAATGTTGTTTATGCTGTTTCCCAGAGTACTTTTTATACGTCACTTGATGGAGGAATCACTTTTTCGTCTTCCGGCTCGGGATTACCGACTAGTTCAGGACGATTGGTTATAGATGTAACTCCGTCTAATCCAAATGTAGTTTATGTTTTGAGCGCAACAACTGGTTATGGTTTTCAGGGATTATATAAATCGACTAATTCAGGAATCAGTTTTTCTACCGCGGCAACATCAGGTACAGTAGGGGACATATTTGAGAGTACTCAGGCCTGGTTTGATATGGCGCTAGCTGTATCAGACTCCGACGAAAATGAAATTTATACAGGCGTTTTAAATGTATGGAAATCTACAAATGGAGGGACAACAATGACGAAGGTCAATAACTGGAGTTCTCCCACGCAGCCTTCCTATACGCATGCCGATATTCATTTGCTTCGTTTTTATAATGGTGAATTGTTTGCAGGTACTGACGGCGGATTTTATAAATCTGCTGATGGCGGATCGAACTTTACAGATCTTACTGCCGGGATGCAGATAAGTCAATTTTATAAAATTGCAGTCTCTAAACAATCATCAGAAAAAATGGTTGGCGGATTGCAGGATAACGGAGGACATGCCTTAAATAATAACCAGTGGCAAAATTATTATGGAGCCGATGGCATGGATACAGCCATTGACCCGAATAATTCAGATCTTTTTTATGGCTTTATTCAGCAAGGAGGCGGACTATATATCTCTGATGATGCCGGAGCTAGTGTTACTGCATCAGTTGGTGGTCCTGAAACCGGAAATTGGGTGACTCCTTTAGTAGCTAACAAAGAAGGAGAGATATATGCGGGGTATAGTAGTTTGTATAAACTGTGTGGCTCATTTCAGGCTATTTCGCCAAGTTTCGGTTCTAATATTGATTTCATGGAAATAGATGATATTAACCCAGACAATATTTATGTGGCCATAAATAATAGTTTGAGAAAAAGTACCGATAAAGGGGCTTCATTTACTTCCGTTGAATCTTTCGGTTCTAATATAACTTCTATAGAAGTTCATAATTCAAATAGCGATATTGTTTACGTGACAACATCCGGATCTTCAAACGGGAAAGTTTACAGGTCTGATGATGGTGGGTTGAACTTTACAGATATGACCGGAAGTTTACCATCTGTTACAAAAAACATTATTAAGCATCAGGATTTTCACAGTCAGAATCCGTTGTTCTTAGGCACCAGTTTAGGGGTTTACAGATATGATGATTCGTCTAAAGTCTGGGAGGCATTTGATAATGGTTTACCTAATGTATCAGTAACAGATCTGGAAATCAATTATAACGATTCCAACATTACAGCAGCGACATATGGAAGAGGTATTTGGCAGTCGGATATAGAGGTTGAAACACTAACAGATGAATTAAGTTTGGAATCCATACAAGGGGCAGACGCCACCATTGCCTGTGGTGATCTAAGTTCTGTTCAGGTAGAAGTAAAGAATCTTGGAACGAACACCATAAATAGTATTGATGTTGACTATGATCTGGATGGAACAAATAATAGCTTCACATGGAATGGAAATTTGGTTGCCGGAGCAACCACACTCATTGATATTCCAACCCTGACGTTAACAACTGGTTTTCATTCCTTAAATATTACAACCACTTTTAATAATGACAGTTTTGGATCTAATAATGTTTCAAATGCGAAATTCTACGCCAATGAAATAGGATCTTATAATATTGTAAATGATTTTGAAACCTTGGATGATGAGCTTATCGTTTTTGACGAAGGACTTTGCGGCAGTTACTGGACAAGAGGCGTGGCAACGGGCTCTGTTTTGAATTCTTCGGGTAACAATGTTTACGGGACAGAACTTAGCGGGAATCATGCAGATAATGTTAAAAGTTATTTGTTTTCAGAATGTTATGACCTTACTAATGTGACATCTCCAACTTTAAAATTCGATATGGCTTTTGATCTGGAATTTAACTGGGATATTATGTATGTTGAATATTCTACCGATGGTGGAGCAAATTGGAATGTACTGGGAACATCTTCAGATCCAAACTGGTATAACAGCAATACGCTTCCAAGCACAAACTGTTTGAATTGTCCCGGCGCACAATGGACAGGAACAGATGCAACACTGCAGGAATACAGCTATGATCTCTCTGCTTTTGAGGGACAATCAAGTTTAACTTTCAGATTTGTTTTTCACGCAGATCAGTCAGTTAACCAGGAAGGAGTTATTCTTGATAATTTTACCGTAGCAGGAACTTTGGGAATAGATGATTTTGAGTTGAGCGGATTCCAGATCTATCCAAATCCATCGAAAAATATTTTCAATATCAAATTGAAGAATACTAATGAATTTGAGTTTGAAATATATGATCTTACAGGTAAAATCATTGTAGATAAGACCAAAGTGTCCGGAAATTATTACCAACTGGATATGTCATCATATTCTAATGGAATGTATTTTATAAACATCAAAGCAAATAATAAGTCGGCTACCAGAAAATTAATGCTTAATTAAATAGGCATCTTATAAGAATTATTAAAAAACGCATATTTAAATATGCGTTTTTTTGTTTAAATAAGTGTTAATGATATATGATATGGTTAATATTTATGCAATAATTATTTAACTTCGGAGCCGAATAAAATTTTTAAAATGAAAACAAACAAAAAGATCTCTTTTTTACTTGTTCTTTCAATACTTATTGGTGTTGTTTCCTGTAAAAAAGACAACAAAGAAACGGCTCTTATAGAAAAGACTCCCGGAATTAATTTAGATTACATGGATAATTCTGTACCTCCCAATGAAGATTTCTTTAAACATGTCAACGGGAAATGGCTGGAAAACACAGAAATCCCAAATGACAGAGTTCGCTGGGGCAGTTTTGATGAACTACGTCAGAAAACAGATGAAGACGCACTGGCTATACTTAAATCGGCTATGGCTGATAATAAGGATTTACAGACAATAGAAGTGCTTCCCGGTTCAGATCAGGAAAAGGCAGTTCATTTATTTCAAACCATCATGGATAGTGTTTCCAGAAACTCCCAGGGTATTAAACCACTGAAACCGTACCTGGAAAAAATTAGTAAGATTAAAAACATTAATGACCTGCAAGCCTATTTAATTGAAATGGAACCAACAGGAGGCGCCGGATTTTTTGGATTTGGTGTAGGAGCAGACAGAAAGAACAGCAATATTAATGCTGGGTATTTAGGGACAGGCAGACTTGGTTTACCTGACAGAGATTATTATGTTAAGGATGATGATGATTCTAAAGAAAAAAGACAAAAATATGTAGAGCATATTACAAGAATGCTTCAATATTTAGGCGATTCTGAAGACGTTGCAAATGCACAGGCAAAACAAATATTGGCTTTTGAAACTCGCCTTGCAGAACCAAGAATGGATAAAGTTGACAGAAGAGACGCGCGAAAAAGATATAATCCCAGGTCTGTAAATGATCTGCAAAAAATGGCTCCTGCCATAAACTGGTCAGATTATTTTAAAGGAATTGGAGTGAAATCCATAGATACAGTAATTGTTTCTGAAATTAAATACATGAAAGCTCTTCAAAATATTTTGGCAGAGAATAATGTATCTGACTGGAAGGCTTATTTAAGATGGTCGGCATTGAATAGAACAGCCGATATGCTAACAGATGATCTTGAAAAAGCGAACTGGGATTTTTATAGCCAGACTTTGAGAGGCGCTAAAGAGCAACGACCAAAAGAGGAGCGTGCTTTACAAACTTTAAATGGATCTATTGGGGAAGCATTGGGAAAACTATATGTTGACAAGAAATTTCCACCGGAAGCCAAAGCTAAAGCGGAAGAAATGATTCAGAACGTCATAAAAGCCTATGAAAAAAGGATCAACGCACTGGACTGGATGAGTGAGGATACCAAAAAGAAAGCGATTGAAAAATTGCTGGCTACAAAAATAAAAATAGCGTATCCTGATAAATGGAAAGACTACTCAGCGCTAGAAATCAAGAGTGCTGAAGAAGGCGGAACCTATCTTGAAAACATGCTGAATACTGCCAAATGGAATTTTAACAAGGACCTAAAAGATCTGGGTAATCCTGTTGATAAATCGGAATGGTTCATGGCGCCTCAGGTTGTTAATGCGTACTTTAACCCTTCATATAACGAAATAGTATTTCCAGCTGCAATTTTACAACCACCATTCTATAATTATACTGCAGATGATGCGGTTAATTATGGTGGAATAGGAGCTGTGATTGGACATGAGATATCACATAGTTTCGATGATTCCGGATCGCGATATGATAAAGATGGAAATCTTAATAATTGGTGGACCGATGAGGACCTAAAACAGTTTGAAGCCTTAGGATCTCAATTGGCTGAACAGTATGATAAATTGGAAGTATTACCCGGTGTTTTTATCAATGGTAAATTTACTCTGGGTGAAAATATTGGTGACCTTGGCGGTGTCAATGCAGCTTATGATGCTTTACAGATTAGTTTTGAGAAAAATGGACGTCCGGAAAACATTGATGGATTTACTCCGGAGCAGCGCTTCTTTATGTCCTGGGCAACTGTTTGGAGAACGAAGAGTAGAGACGAAGCTTTAAACAATCAAATTAAGACCGATCCTCATTCCCCGGGAATGAACAGGGCAGTACAGCCTTTGTTGAATATAGACGAGTTCTATGACGCATTCGATATTAAGGAAACAGATAAAATGTATTTGCCACCTGAAGAGCGGGTTAAAATCTGGTAGGTAATTTTTTAACTAATTCTCAATTAAAATCCCATAACTAATTTCAGTTATGGGATTTTGATTATAACTTATTTTTGCTTTTACCCGGTTAGAAAGTAATATTAACAAAAGGAACTATAGGACTGGTATAAACGCTTTCATCTTCATTATATAATACATTGTATTTTGCCCCAACAGAAATTTTATTCGTAATGTTAATTCCTGCGCCTATAAATAAAGCTGTATCCCAATATTTATTAGTGATATCTTCTAATTCGGTTTCTGTTTTTGTGGACACCCTTAGCTGTGCCAGCTCTAAAAGCGTGGAAAATTTTCTTGATGGATTGTACTGAAACAGTAGGTTGCCTCCAAAAGTTGTTGTGCTTTGTAAATTCTTAATTGAGGAATAATTTCCCTGGATACCAACTCCAAGTATTATTTTATTGCTAGCTGCATATGTTAGATTTGGGGAAAGGCTAATATTGGTACTTCCAACAAAATTTAATCCAAAGCCAAGCCCAAATTTTAACCTTTTTTGCTCTTTTATTACAGAAGTGTCTGTAACCTTAACTGCTACTGAATCTTTCTCTGCCTGAGAAAAAACACCTTCACTGCCCACAAGTAAACAAATGGTTAAAACTAGTTTAAGAATTAAGGAATTTTTATTCATAATAATGGTTTTAAAAAAGCGAATCTATAAAAAATTAAAACACAAGCTTTGGTAATACTTGAAATTATTATTTATTAAAGCGAGTTATATTGAATTTTAAAGCCCTGAGGGTTAGTTTTAGTAAGAAATTTATTTAAGTGTTTTCTAACTAAAAGTTCAAATTTGTAAATTCAAGATAAATTTGTTTATATTTAGTAAAATCAAAATGCAGAAATCATGGGTATAAAAAGTTTTCAAGGGGCGAGAAAAGGACAACAAAAAGTTACAGAAGATATTCCAATTAAGGTAAGCGACTATATGACCAGAGACCTTATTACATTTACTAAGGATCAATTCATAGAAGATGTCATGGACAAATTAATTAAACATAGAATTTCAGGCGGACCTGTTGTCAATGAAAATAATGAATTGATAGGTGTTATTTCTGAAGGCGACTGTATAAAACAGATCAGTGAAAGCAGATATTACAACATGCCGATGAATCAGGATACTATTGAAAAATATATGGCTAAAGAGGTGGACACGATTGATGGCAACATGAATGTTTTTGATGCGGCCGCAAAATTCCTCCAATCTAAACACAGACGTTTCCCAATTGTTGAAAATGGGAAGCTAGTTGGACAAATTAGCCAGAAGGACGTTCTTAAAGCCGCCATGAAAATGAAGGGGCAGAATTGGAAATAAATTAAGACTCTCTTTTAACTAAGGCATAATAATCATTATCCAGAGGTAAATATCCTTGATCATATACAAAATAGTATATGGTTCCGGCTTTGGTCGTATATGTACTTGTGAAAAAGTTGAAGTCGAATCCTTTCTCGATCAATTTAGTACGTGTTGTCTTAGTTTTTTGATTTGGATTCAATTCTTCAAGGATTCTCCAGTTTTTTCGTAATCGGTTATTAATATTCCTTATAAGGTTTTTACTGTCTTTATTTATTCGGTTATTGTAAGCATTCCTGCAGTAATCACTGCAGAATTTTTTATCGGTTCTGCCAACTATTTTTTCTCCGCATTCAGGACATTTTTTTTGCATAATCGTCTTTATTTAGTTCATACCAATTACAAGCTACATGATCGTATAAAAATTCATTAATAAAATTTAAGCCTATTTTTTGCAGCACTCTATTCGATGCCAGGTTACCTGTTTCGGCTGCGCCGCAGATAGTTTCTATATTTAGTTTATTAAAACCAAATTCGAGGACAGCAACAGAAGATTCTGTGGCATAACCTTTTCCCCAAAATCGAGGAATGAATCGGAAACCAATATCATAAAAATCGGATTTTCCATTGAGTGCTTCTTTTTCTCCGGTATTAAGTTTTAATCCGGACCAACCCATAAATTCACCGGTTGATTTTTCAAGGGTTGCAAACCTTCCAATTCCGAGTTCTTTATATTGCTTTTGAATAAACAAAATAATTTCTTTTGCTTTTTCTTTGGTTTTGATGGGCTTGTTTCCCAGATATCTATGTACCAAAGGATCTGAATCTAATTCAAACATTCCATCAAGATCAGATTCCAGGACATCTCTCATGATAAGGCGTTCGGTCTCTATATAAAACTGCATTAGCGTCTGAAGTAATTAAATTTAACCTCTTCTTTTTCACCATTATCATCAATTAGGACGTAGATGGCAATCTCATTGTCACTAATATTTTCGAAAGTGAAGCCTTCAAAGTAAACCCTGTTTCCTTCAATTTTCACCAATCTAGCATCAATGGTTTCGTCTTTTTCTTCCCAACCTTTAAAGTCGTTTCCAAAATGTTTTAATTGAAAAATAAGTGTGTTTTCAATTTGCCTTATTCCCCCTAATTCATAAAAAATAACTTTGTTATCTACAACCAGTTTAAATGAAAACATCATGGAATCACCAAGAGGTGGACTCCAAATTTCTTCAGTTATACCACCAAAAGCTTCACCCTTCCAATGACCTGCAATCCATG
>CBDUIO010000095.1:0-8245 GCA_965367355.1 uncultured Flavobacteriaceae bacterium | reverse complement strand
TTGTGGTCGGCCGTAGCAAATGTGCGTTCGGGATATAAAACCCCTATACCGCGCTGTTTCAATCCTAAAAACGCTACAGGACTTGTTACCTCATGAATAAGATGGCGATCTATAAAAAATACATCCGGACCATCTTTAATCTTTCTCACTACATGTGAATCCCAAACTTTATCGAATAGTGTTTTTCCCATTTTTAAGTAATTTGATTGATTTTATAACAATTTTCTTAAATCAATTATAAGTTTGCAAATTTACAATATTATTGCAGTACTTGAACAACTTAAGCAATAATCACAGGGATTTATGGAACTTTTGTAGGATTGTGAAAAAAGGATTAGAATAACTGGAATATTATTAATCTAAATCATAATCTCAAATAATTATTAAAGTTTTCTCAATTTTGACACAGATGTTTAATGCCAATTACAAAAAACAATTGAGTTATAATACAATTCTAAAACTGGTGTCGCAATCAGAAATTGATTTTGACACATATTCTATTAAAAATAATTTGAAATTATTCTCTTTTTAATTTTTTAGCCCTTTTTGCTGCCTTCTTTTCTTTAGGTGTTAAAAGTGGTTCCTTTTTTACGTTCTTTTTTGCATCTTGTGATTTTGCCATGATCTATTAATTTTATTTTAAAGATAGGTAAAATTAATTTCCATAATTGATTAGCCGGTTATTTAATGCATTAGTGATTGAGCATTTGTTGGAGCTCTTTAAATATTTTGAAATATTAAGCCTATGCTGTAAAGGACAACATATTTAAAAGCGACTTGCGAAAGCACGCCCCTTTTTGCCTAGAAAAAAGGGAATGCCCTATAAAAAAAGAGATTTTAATCATATTAGACTGCTTTTATAATTTCTATAAAGCATTATCGATAATGTCCTGAACCACCTCGGGATTTAACAATGTACTTGTATCACCCAGATTGCCGGTTTCTTTGCATGCAATTTTCCTTAAAATACGCCTCATGATCTTACCGGAACGTGTTTTAGGCAACCCGGAAACAAATTGGATCTTATCCAGTTTTGCAATTGGACCAATATGTTCTGTGATAATCTGATTTATTTCTTTACGGAGATTATCTTGATTTCGTCCTTCTCCGGTTTCTTTTAAGATAACATATCCGTACAATGCGTTTCCTTTAATATCATGTGGAAACCCAACAATGGCAGATTCTGCTACCGCCTGATGCTCGTTGATGGCATCCTCTATTGGAGCCGTACCTAAATTGTGGCCCGAAACAATGATCACATCATCTACTCGTCCCGTTATTCTATAATAACCAACCTCATCTCTTAAAGCGCCATCTCCTGTGAAGTACATATTCTTAAATGACGAAAAATAAGTGTCTCTGTATCGATTGTGATCTCCCCAAATTGTCCTAGCCATTGATGGCCAAGGAAATTTAATACACAAGCGTCCATCTACTTGGTTTCCTTTGATTTCCTGTCCGTTTTCATCCATAATTGCCGGTTGAATTCCAGGAAATGGTAAGGTTGCGTATGTAGGAATGGTTGGGGTTGCAAAAGGTATAGGTGTGATCATTATTCCGCCTGTTTCTGTTTGCCACCAGGTATCTACTATTGGACTTTTCTTTTTACCCACATTATCGTTATACCAGTGCCAAGCTTCTTCGTTAATTGGCTCCCCAACTGTACCTAAAACTTTAAGAGATGACAGATCGTGCTTCTCTACAAAATCCAGATTTTCCTTTGCCAAGGCACGAATTGCCGTTGGTGCTGTGTAGAATTGTGTGATTTTGTGTTTTTGAATAATTTGCCAGAATCGCCCCCAATCCGGATATGTAGGTACACCTCCGAACATAACTGATGTGGCTCCATTGGCCAAAGGCCCATAAACTATATAGCTGTGTCCCGTGATCCAGCCAATGTCGGCAGTACACCAATATATATCTTCTTCTCGATACTGAAATACATTTTTGAAAGTATAGGCCGTATAAACCATATAACCGCCTGTAGTATGTACCATACCTTTTGGTTTTCCTGTGGATCCTGAGGTATATAATATGAATAATGGATCTTCTGCATCCATAATCTCTGCTTCGCATACAGAATTTGCTGAATCTAATAAGGGTTGTAACCATTTATCACGACCATCTTTCATCGTAATCTTAGAATTGATCCTGTTAACAACCAGAACGGTTTCTACGCATTGACAACTTTCCAAAGCTTCGTCTACAATGCCTTTAAGGTCTATGGTTTTTGATCCACGAAAAGAACCATCGGAGGTTATTACCATTTTACATTCGCTATCATTGATTCTTGTTGATAAAGCTGTTGCCGAAAACCCGGCAAAAACAACCGAATGAATAGCTCCTATTCGTGCACATGCCAATACTGAAATTGCCAATTCCGGGATCATTGGCAGGTAAATACATACACGATCACCTTTTTTAATACCTTCATCTTTTAAAACATTTGCCATTTTGCAAACACGATCATGAAGTTGTTTGTAGGTGATATGCTGTGCTGCTTCATCAGGATCATTGGGTTCAAACAGAATGGCTGTTTTATCTCCTCTTGTAGGCAAATGTCTGTCAATACAATTCTCTGTAATGTTCAATTTAGCTCCTTCATACCACTTTACTTCCGGTTTTTCAAAATCCCAGCTTAATACATTATGCCATTTTTTCCGCCACATAAAATGCTCTTCTGCAACTTCCTCCCAAAAAACTTCAGGGTTTCTTACTGATTTTCGATAGACCTGAAAGTATTCTTCTAAATGTTTTATGTGATAATTACTCATAATTGAAATATTAATTGCTTTTCGTTTTCAAATAACCAAAAGCAATTTACACAGAAAAATTTAAAATAATGGATTAGTAAAACTTTTTAGGGAAGGTTTAGTAGAGTTTAATTCTTGCGTCAACAGCAACGATCTCATCATGTGATGCCATTAGTGGATTAATATCTAATTCTGATATTTCCGGTACTACTTGCAGAAGTGCAGAAATCCTTCGGATTATAGTCGCAAAATCATTTAAGTCTATTCCTTTTTGCCCCCTTATTCCTTTAAGAATTGAGTATGATTTTAAGCCTTCAATCATTTTTTTAGCTTCCTTTTCAGAAATAGGGACCATGCATGAACTCACATCTTTAAAAGCTTCTATATAAATTCCCCCTAAGCCACACATCACAATATGCGGGAAATTGGTTTCTTTTTTGGCACCAATAAAAATTTCCTGCCCTTTATGCATTGGTTGAATCAATACCGATCTGGCATCCTTGATCTGCATTAATTTTTTAAAATTATTGATCAATTCTTCTTGATCTTCAACATTCAAGATCACGCCTCCAACATCCGATTTATGCAAAGGACCAACGACTTTCATAACTACAGGAAAGCTAAGAGATTCAGATAATTTTTTTGCTTCTTTTATGGATGATAATTCATATTGTTTTACGAAATTGATATGCGCCAGTTCAAGTAATAGTTTTACTTTAGACGGACTAATGTAACCTTCACCAGATGAATGAATTAGTTTTATTATTTCTTCTTTATTTGGAATAGTAATACTCTCAATCGCTTTATCAGGTTTTACTGTATTGCATACTTTTACCAATCCTTTGCCAAACAGTACCTCATCATTAAAAGCAATGTTGTTTTTCTCTATGAATTCACCTATTTCTTTTTCGGCATTTATGACCGATGGCAGGACAGCATAGATCGGTTTCTCACAATTCTTTATTTTTTCACTTATGACCTTATATGCCTCACGAACACTCGATAATCCGGGACTACCAAAAATGACCACCATCCCATCAATTTCATCAATCTTATTTTCGCAATAATCAATGATAAAATCCAATTGTTCTGACGTTCCCGTGGCTAAAAAATCAATTGGGTTAGCTGCAGAGGATCCATTAAATAATTTCTCAATAATTTTTTTCTGATGTTTCTTGTTAAGTTGCGGGACTTGTAATCCATTTTTAGACAACACATCCGTTAGCATCACTGCCGGTCCGCCTGCATGTGTAATTATGGCTATTTTGTTAGCTTTTAGTTTTTTTTGTAATAATATTCCAGCGACATTGATCAGTTCATGTCTGCCATAACATCTTATAATTCCAGCCTTATTAAACAAAGCATCTACAAAGACATCAGAATTTGCTAAAGCACCTGTGTGAGAAGAAGCTGCTCTTATGCCGGCATCAGAACTCCCTGCTTTAATTGCTGCTATTTGACACCCTTTAAGCACTAATGATTTTGCATGTTTTAAGAATTTAACAGGATTCTTGATACTTTCTATATATAAGAGTTTAACTCTGGAACTTGTTTTTTTATCAAAAGTCGTATCAAAATACTCCAGCATTTCCTCCACTCCTATTTGTGCACTATTCCCCAGTGTATAAAGACTTGAAAAGGATAAGCCAATGCTTTTGGCAGCTTCAATAATAAAAACGGCCGTTGCCCCGGAGCCTGAGACAAGATCAACGCCTTTTGAGTCCAATTTGGGTATTGGTGTGGTGAAAACTCCTGTATAATTAGCATTGATAAGCCCTATATTATTGGGCCCCAACAAAGTTCCACCAACCAACTGGATTTGCTTGGTAATTGCATTTTCGAGTTTCTTCCCCTTTTCATCCTTTTCACCAAATCCGGCCGAGTAAATTATGAATGCTTTTGTATTCTTTTTTTCGCTTAAGATTTTTACAGTATCCAAGACATATTCAGCCGCTATAGCAACTATTGCAAGATCAATCTGAGGAAGATCAGTTATATTCTTAAATGATTTTATGCCCTGTACTTCGTCCTTCTTCGGATTTAAAACATAAAGATCGCCCTTAAATTTATGATCGATCAAGTTTTTTAAAACGCGACCTCCGGGACTGGATAAATTGTCAGAACCACCAACAATCACAATACTTTTAGGGTTAACTAATTTGTTATGAAGCATAATCGATAATATCAATTTTGATAGAGTAAATTAAAGGAAAATATATTGCACCTCGACTGATAATTGTCAATGTTATTGACCATAAAGTTTTGTTATTTTGAAATGTATTTAAATACTAGATTCCATGATCAAATTTTCTAATGCTGTTAACTCCATGCATTCTGAAGATATCAAGCTTTTAATGAAGCAGTCTTCAGGAAAAAACTTGATTTCCTTTGCCGGAGGTATGCCTAACAATGATCTTTTCCCTATTAAAGGAATTGATGAAGTTTATAATACACTGCCGGATGATCTTAAAAAACTTTGCTTTCAATATGGACCGGTTTCAGGATATCCGCCATTGATCAAATCCATAGAAAAATACCTCCTGGACAAAGGCTTGAAAATAGACGATAACAAAATAATGATCTCAACCGGATCCTTGCAGGCCATTAGTATTATTACTCAGGAATTTGTGAATCCCGGAGATGTTGTTTTAACCGAAAATCCCTGTTTTGTTGGTGCCTTATCCGTCTTTGAAACTTATGAAGCAGAAATTCACGGAATTCCTATTGATAAGGATGGCATCGATATTCAAGCTTTGAAAGATAAAATCGAGGCTTTAGATAAAAAGCCAAAATTCTTATATGTCACCCCTAATTTCCATAATCCCGCAGGAATTATTTATACACCAGAGCGAAAACAGGCTTTGCTGGAAGTTTTGGCAGGAACAGGAATCATTCTACTTGAAGATGATGCTTATAACGATCTGTATTTTGATGAAAAGGATAAACATTTGACCAAACCAATGAAATTTTACGACAACACAGATGTAGAGATCATTTACACCGGTTCGTTCTCTAAAATCTTAGGTCCCGGATTCAGATTGGGTTATATGTTGGCATCACAGGAGATCTATGATAAAGCACAGGTAATTAAACAAGCCCTTGACGCCTGCACCTCTAACTTTATGCAAATCCTGGCTAATCAGTTTTTAGTTAAAGGGAAATTATACCCTTATCTGGAATTTTTAAGACAAGAGTATTTTGAACGTAAGAATATTTTAGAGGAAAGTCTAAAAAAATATATGCCTGAAGAAATTACATGGAACACTCCAAAAGGTGGTTTCTACCTTTGGTTGAAATTACCTGCAGATATAAAATCGACAAAGATCTTTAAGAAAAGCATCAAAAAAGGCGTTGCTTTTGTAAACGGAAAGACTTTTGACCCAGCAAGTAAAAAAGATGACAGACTTCGCCTTTCTTTTTCTAACATGCCAAAGGAAGATATAGAAAAAGGTACTAAAATATTAGCCAAAGTCATTAAGAAGGTTATTAACGAAACGCGATTAGAGCACGCATAATGCAACAATCATTAATAGGTATCCTAATAGACGTCGTGAGACTAATTAATCCGTATTTAAGAAGCTATATTTACTAATAAAGTTCGCATTAAAAGATTGCTTCACACAGCCTGTCACGGGCAAAGTTATAAGGTTCGCAATTAGGGTTTTTAAACCAATCTTTGCTTTTCTTTCGCCAATTGCTTTCCTGCAATAAAAGCTTTGATATTTAAGCTGACAATTCGTTCGCTTTTTCTTTGGAAAAGTGATTTAATGGCTTTTATAAGGCTTTCTTCCGATAACGGAATTAAAGACGATGCGGCTCCCAGTAACACCATATTAGCCGCTTTAGAATTACCGATTTTTTTGGCAATTTCCGTAGCTTCCACTATGATGCTGTTTGGATGTGATTTTATTTCTTTAAAAAGTGTGTCTTTTTCAGGGTAGTTCTTGTTATTGATAAAGGGTTCTGAATCGGTAATAAGCCAACCATCTTCTTTTAAATACGGTAAATACCGCAGTAATTCCATCGGTTCTACAGAGAGTATCATATCTGCCTTTCCGAAAGGAATCAAGTCAGAATGAATGACCGAATCACTGATTCTGACATGAGACTGTACTGCTCCACCACGCTGACTCATACCATGGACTTCTGCCTGTTTTACATACAAGTCCTGATTTAAGGCCGCTGTATCTAATACCGCCGCGATGGTCAAAATTCCCTGACCTCCTACTCCTGATAAAATTATATTCGTTTTCATTTTATATTGTTAATAAGATTCTGAAACAAGTTCAGAATGACACTGAAAATGTATGTCAATTTAATTCAGCAATTCTATGTTTGATATCTTCTTTTTGATCTCTTGATAAACGCACACAAGGACGTTCGGAAATTATAACAGAGACCCCTTTGTATTTTATTTCTTCTCGAATGACCTTGACATTATCTTTGTGGTTTTTATGTAAAGGCACTATTTCCTTTACATGCTCAGGCTTTACTCCCAGCCCGAGAACGATCTTTTTCAAGCGTCCTACAGCCGTAGATTGTTGACCTCCTGTCATAGCTACTGCAGAGTTATCAGAAATAATAACTGTAACTGGTGTGTTTTCATAAACGCAATCCAGCAATCCTGTCATTCCGGAATGTGTAAAGGTGGAATCACCAATGACTGCAATTACATTTTCCAATCCTGCATCTGCCGCTCCTTTGGCCATTGTGATGGATGAACCCATATCTACTAGTGTATCGATTGTGCTCAAAGGTGGAATTGCTGCCAGTCCGTAACATCCAATATCACCGAAAACACGCTTATTACCAATTTCAGGCAGTAATTCGTTTATGGCATTGAACAAGTCAATATGACCACATCCTTCGCATAATTGTGGTGGTCTTCCGGATACAAGATTTGGGATTTTATCTAATTCAGGTTGCGGAATATTCAAACATTGAGCAACTATCGTTGGATTTAATTCTCCGGTCATCGGGAGATGCCCGCTTAGCTTCCCTTTAACCTTATCGTTATCGTCAAAATAGTTATGGATCAATTCTTCAACTATGGGGTAACCATCTTCAACCACTAAAACCTCATCGCAGTGATGGTATAATTGTTTTACTTTTTCCTTTGGAATTGGATATTGAGATATCTTTAAAACGGAATGTTTTAGTTTGTGTTCAACAACATTCTCCATTACATAATTATAAGCGATACCACAGGCAATGATTCCCAGTTTATTACTTGTATTGAGTTTTAAAACATTTAATCCTGACACTTCAGAGCTTTCCATTAACAGGTCCTGTTTTTTTATGAGTTTATCGAATTGCTTTCTGGCATTCATTGGCACCAAAGCAAACCGAGACGTATCAGTTGGCAGATTGAAATCGTTTTGATGTCTTCGCTCACTTACCTTAACATCGGCACGTGAATGTGACAAACGCGTTACCAATCGCAATAATACAGGAAGTTTTAAACTTTCTGAAAGATTAAATGCATATCGCAT
>CBDUIO010000094.1:0-8265 GCA_965367355.1 uncultured Flavobacteriaceae bacterium | reverse complement strand
GGTAAAACAGTTTCTGTACATTATAAGGGTCAACTGGCTGACGGCACTGTTTTTGACTCTTCATATAAAAGAAATCAACCCATTGATTTTTCCTTAGGAGTTGGTCAAGTCATCAAAGGTTGGGATGAAGGCATTCAACTGCTAAAAGTAGGTGATAAGGCCAGATTTGTGATTCCTAGTCATTTAGGTTATGGTTCCCAAGGTGCTGGTGGCGTAATACCACCGAATGCAACTTTAATTTTCGATGTGGAATTAATGGACGTAAAATAAAAGATACTTTTTATTAAATTAGATAAGCCTCCCATAATTAAGGAGGCTTTATTTTTTTATTCAAACCTCTTTTGATATTGGAAAATAAATTCTCCAGAAAGATTCACAACACTCTATGGCATAATTAAATATTAAATATTTTTCAAAATCTAACACTTTTTTAAATAATTGTGACCAAATATGTAACTTTTTCCAATTTCAAACATTGGATTTTAAATCATTAAATTAATTTAATAATCAATGCAAATTGAACACTAGAAATGCTTTTTAAGAATTTTGATAGAATTTTGGTAAATACACATAAATTACCTTGTTAGAATCTTTTTGTTTTGATTCATTATTCAACATAGTAACTTGCTCGCTTGCAGTATTTTGTGTGCTTAATTGAACGTGGGAAGAGTTTTAAAAACAAGCGAGAATATTATAAAAATCAACTAATTTTCGACCTCGGTTTTAGATTAAGTGTAAATAATTCCTCTTAAATGCATAATATTTTTCGATAAGATACCTTTTTATGACGATTATTAATTGTTAATAATACTTAATTTTAATTAATTAATTTAATCCACCCTCTATAATGGCAAGTCGTGTCGAAAAACTAAGTCTATTATCAGAAATGATAGCATTTGCTAAAGTTGATGATACACTCAAAAGAATTGAGTACAATTTTTTAATAGGGATTGCAAGGCAACTCGATATTTCTCAGGAAGATTTTGACTACTTATTAAATCATCCGGTAAATTTTGCGTATTTAAAAACACATTCTGAACGTATTGTTCAATTCCATCGATTAGTTTTATTAATGAATCTGAGTGATGAAATTAACAGAGAGAAGTGGGTTAAAATTCACAATTTTGGATTGAGAATGGGTTTAAGTCAGGAATCTATAAATAGGGTTTTAGATCTTATGGAGAGTTTTCCTAACAAAATTGTACCTCCGGATGTATTAATAGATATTTTTAAGGTTCAGTATAATTAGTTGACTTTCAATTTGTCCAACTTTTTTTCGTAATCCTTTATTTTATCTCTTAATTGTGCAGCTAAAATAAAATCAAGTTCTTTAGCGGCTTGTTCCATTAATTTTCGATGCTCTCTTATTTTCTTTTCAATTTCTGCCTTGGTCATGTATTGATTTTCAGGCTCTGCCGCTTTTAAAGCTTCCAATTCATAATAATAGGAACTCACAGAATTTTTTGTTAAAGCATTATCAAGACTTTTACTTATTTGAGTAGGAGTAATGTTATTTTTGGTATTATATTCAATTTGCTTCTGACGTCTGTAATTTGTTTCATCAATTGTTTTTTGCATACTATTGGTAACTTTATCTGCATACATGATAGCTTTTCCCTGCAAATGTCTTGCTGCTCTACCAACAGTTTGAGTCAACGATCTGGCTGAACGCAAAAACCCTTCTTTATCGGCATCCAAAATGGCTACTAAGGATACTTCGGGCAAATCTAGGCCTTCGCGCAATAGGTTTACGCCAACCAGGACATCAAATAATCCTTTGCGAAGATCCTGCATGATCTCAACACGCTCCAGCGTATCAACATCAGAATGTATATATCGAACACGTATTTGAATTCTTGAGAGATATTTAGTCAATTCCTCGGCCATTCTTTTTGTTAAGGTGGTTATCAAGGTTCGTTCATCCTTTTCCACTCTAAGTTGTATTTCTTCAATGAGATCATCAATTTGATTTAAGCTTGGTCGTACTTCAATTTCAGGATCCAGCAGCCCGGTTGGCCTGATGACCTGTTCCACATAAACCCCATCTGTTTTTTGCAATTCATAATCTGCAGGAGTTGCACTCACAAATATCACCTGATTTTGAATGGCTTCAAATTCTTCAAATTTAAGTGGCCTGTTATCCATGGCTGCAGGTAATCGGAAGCCGTATTCAACCAAATTTTCCTTTCGGCTTCTATCTCCACCGTACATGGCATGGACCTGTGAAATTGTTACATGGCTTTCATCAATAACCATTAAATAATCTTCTGGAAAGTAATCTAATAAGCAAAAGGGGCGAGTTCCGGGTTGTCTTCCATCTAAATACCTGGAGTAATTTTCAATTCCCGAGCAATAGCCTAATTCTCTTATCATTTCAAGATCGAATTCGGTTCGTTCTTTTAAGCGTTTGGCTTCTAAATGCTTTCCAATCTCTTTAAAATAATCATATTGTTTCACTAGATCATCTTGAATTTCTTTGATGGCATTGTGCAATACATCAGGTGAGGTCACGAACATATTCGCAGGATAAATTGTCAAGACATCATATTTTTCAATGATTTGATTGGTTTGTATATTAAAGGATTCAATTTCTTCAATTTCATCTCCAAAGAAGTGAATTCTAAAAGCGTCATCAGCATAACTGGGGAATATATCCACTGTATCACCTTTAATTCTGAAATTACCATGATTGAAATCAGCTTCTGTTCTGGAGTAAAGGCTTTGTACCAATTGATGAAGCAATTTCGTTCTTGAAATGACTTGATCCTTTTTAAGTGTAATTACATTTTTTTGAAACTCTACAGGATTTCCAATACCATAAATACAGGATACTGATGCCACCACTAATACATCCCGACGGCCGGATAATAATGAAGACGTTGCACTTAAACGCATTTTTTCAATCTCTTCGTTTATCGACAGATCTTTTTCTATATAAACACCAGAAACTGGAATATAAGCTTCCGGTTGATAATAATCATAATAGGAAACAAAGTACTCCACAGCGTTATTGGGAAAAAATTGTTTGAATTCGGAATATAATTGAGCTGCTAACGTTTTGTTATGTGCTAAAACTAAGGTTGGTCTTTGAATTTTTTCAATAACATTGGCAACTGTAAATGTCTTTCCAGAACCTGTAACACCCAGCAATGTTTGGTATTTTTCATTAGAAAGGATGCCTTGAGTCAATTGATCTATGGCTTCGGGCTGGTCTCCGGTTGGACTAAAATCTGAAATAATTTTAAATTTCATTTTGCAAAATTACGCAAAATATAAATGGTGTTTTTGGGAAGTTATTATCGTTTTAAAGCGAAATGTCCTTTAACATCGAATTCTTTACCATCCTTCCTGACTATAGCTGTAAACCAATAATCGGTGCCTTCCTTCTGGGCACCATTATAAGTACCATCCCAACCTGGAGAATTGTGCGCTAAAGTTTTAAGTAATTTACCATATCTGTCGTAAATGTAGACAATTGTTCCCGGCATTGTTTCGACTCCTGTTATATGCCATGTATCAAAATGACCATCACCATTAGGGGTAAAGAATTTTGGAGTGTCTACAACAACTATGTCTCTGGAAATATCGTTACAACCGTTCACGTCAATTATTGTTATGGTATGATATCCCAGGCTAACATACTCAAAGACATTTGATTCCTGCGGTTCTCCGTCATCAAGAATATACAGGTAATCACCAATACCACTCACGGTTACCGTTACATTGTTAGGATCAGAGAAATCTATGGTTTCTGTCATTTCTATTACAGCTTGTTCTGATTCAATGACTCTAAATTCTTTTGTTGTTTCACATCCATTTGGAGTGGTAACCGTAACCCAATAGTCACCTATTGATGATATTTCAATCTCCGGAGATGTTTCATTCGTTGACCAAATGTAGCTATCTCCTGCATTGTTGGTATTCGCACTTACATAAATAACAGGTATAGGTTCATTATTTAAGCAAAGAGTCAATTGATCCGGAATATCCACAATGGGTAACGGATGAACAATAGTCCTGAATTGAGTTGTTGAATAACAACCACTTACATTATTCTCAATTCTGGCATATATAATTTGCTCATTGAAGGCCCAATAATTCGCATCCAATTCTTGTTCTGCGTTTTCTGCATTTTCCAAAGAATCAAAATAGCTAACTGTAAAATTAGCTGGGTTCTGATTACCTAAGATCAAAGATGTATTATAGGATAAGTTGAATTCGGCTATTTCATCATCATCGTCATCACACAACTCTAAATCAATAGGCGCGTGAGCAATTGGATTTGGGAGAACAATTACATTAAATGACGATGAGATAAAACAACCTGTTATTTCATTTTGAATTCTGGTATAGAAAGTATAAGAATTGACATCATAATTAAAATCTGTGTCAATCTCATTGGTGTTATTTAAAGCGTCTGATTGCGTGTTATAAAATGATATATCGATATTGTTTAAATCATCTACAAGTAGCTCATTAACGGTCGTTAAGTCGAATATTCCCGTTTCTTCCTCACATATAATGATATCATCCAACGGATTGAATGAAGGAGGTAGATTCACATTTAATTCTAAAGGAATTGAAACATAACATAAAGAAACCTCGTTGGTAACCCTCACATAAACTGTTTGGGGATTCGATGTATTATAATAATTTTCAGGATTGTTTATTTGGTTTATCTGTGCATCCAGATCATCTTCGGTTTCAAAATAAGCAACGTCAATATCATTCTGTCTTACATCTAGTATATCAAATTCTGATATTGTAAGGTCAAAAGAAACAATTCCGTCATAATCTACATCACAAGCTTCCAATGGCACTGAGCTATTTGTTTCAGGGGCTTGAATAACATTAAGTCCAAATTCTGCAATTGTATAACAACTAAAACCATTTTCAATTCTTGCAAAAATTGGTTGAGGATTTTGAATGTTAGAGAATTCAAGTCCTATTTCATTACTTGCGCTTTCAGCATCCGCAATAGTTGTATAAAATGTAATTTCTAAATTTTGGGTTGATCCATTTGAAATTTCAGTAATCTTTTCAGACAGATCAAATATTTCAACGCCATCATTGCTTATATCATCACAGGTATACCAATCGACCGGAGGCGTAAACTGAGGTAATGGATCTACTACAATATTAAAAGAAGACGTTGCAAAACAATCTTGATCTGTAAGGTTTTCTACTCTGATATAAATTGTCTGCGGACTTGACGTGTTTAGATAAATAGAACTCTTATCAATATTATTGGTTCTGTCTATAGCATCAGTTTGAGTCTCAAAATATAAAACTTGTTTTCCTGTTTGGCCATTTAAAATTTCGGCATCCTTAGTTTCAAAAATGAATTCGGAAGTATGGTCGTTATCGCTTTCGCACAATTGGTAATCTGAAACAGAACCAAAAACTGGAAGTGTATTTACAATGATTGGTATCGGAACTATTGTATAACAATCGGTCAATGTGCTTTCAATCCTGGTATAAACTGTTTGAGTAGGAGCATTATATACTTGAGGATCTATTATGGCATTTAAACCTGTTTCGGCCTCATCATATACTGTGTGAAAGGAAATATCCAGATCGCTTGTGTCTGATAATATCTCTGGAATTTTTGCTGTTAGATCAATGACAGACATTCCATCAAGATCATCATCACAAATTATTATATCTGCCGGAATATTTGTAGAAGGAGCAGGAACGACATTTATTTCAAACTGAGTAACATCAAAGCAACCAGTAACACTATGGGTTATTCTTGCAAAAATTGTTTCGGGATTAGAAACATTTGTGTAGAAAGGCGGTAAAGCATTTTCATTATTTTCCGCATCTTGTTGCGTATTGAAGTATCTTACATGTGTAACAGCTAGATTACCGTTTGATACCTCTTCATCATAAATAGAAAGTTCGATTGATGCAAATCCGTCATCATCAGTATCACAATAATTAACGCTGTCTATTGGTTGAATCATTAAAGGAGGATTAACCAATAATTGAATTGCAGCTTGTTCCATACAAGTTTGACTAACTATTTCAATATAAAGAACCTGAGGATTCTCGGTGTTTACAAACCCAACAGTTTCGTCTATTGCATTTGTTTGGTTATTTAAATCTTCCGGAGATAGATAATAGATAACATCAGAGCCTGGTATCCCGTTTAAAATAATGGTTTCCATGTCCATTAGATCAAAAATTTCTTCTCCATCATTGCTATCATCATCACATACTTCAAAATCTTGAACTTCTGTGCCTGTTATGAGCAAATTGGTATGCAATTCAATAGTCGCAATAGAAAAACATCCTGTTAAGCTATTTTCAATTCTAACAAAAAGGACTTGTTCTTCCGGCTCGCTGTTAATAAAAGCATCTAAGTCCAAAATTGGGTTATTCCCGGTCATGGCATCATCGATACTTAAATGAACGGTTGTGTCAATTCCGGATAATCCTTGTGTAATATCGCTTATAGCATCATTAAGATCAAAACTTGCAAATCCATCATGATCTTCGTCACAGGCATCCAGAATCACTACTGAAACTGGTGGACTCGGATTTTCTAATACATTTACAGTTAAGGATGTATAATTCAAACAGCCTGTTTCAGTATTTTCAACTCTTATATAAATAGTATCCGTTTGATTTGTATTAATATAAGGCGACAATATTGGGTTGTCGTTATTGTTGGCATCGGTTTGAGAATAGTGATAACTAATATTTAAATTAGATTGACCATTACTTATTTCATCGTCTTTTACAGTTAGATCTATCTCAGTAAATCCATCTGCCGTGTCATCGTCGCAGACATTTAGAGGTGAAGGGTCAACAATAACAGGAAGCGGATTAACAACCAGATTAAAGTTTGTAAAGGCTAAACAACCATTGTCTTCATCTTCAATCCTTACGTAAATTATTTGGGGATTTACTGTGTTTTGAATAGTTGAGGTTATAGCGTTAACATTATTGTCGGCGTCATTTTCGGTAAAATGGTAAGTGATATTGTAATTTGAACTTGGTACAGAAGCTTCCACTTCTGCATTTTTTGTTGATAAATCGAAAATTTCTGATTCATCACCACTGGCATCATCGCATAATTCATAATCGGAAATTGGATCTGTTGTTTGTTCAGAATTTAAAGTTATAAGAATTGAATCTTCAATTGTACAATCAGAATCGCTTAAAGGCATGGTAACTTGTACCGAATAATTACCACTTGAAGTAACTACTAACTCACTATTATTTTCTCCCGGTATTAAAGTATTATTTAAATACCAATTATAAGTCGCACTTGGGTTTTGAATATCTCCATTAATTGTAACAGTTTCTGAACATGTTGTAATATCTTCTCCAAGATCTACAACCGAATTAAAACTGTTTCCTTCAATAAAAACTGCTGAGTCATAGTTTTCATCTGTTTGATCTGCAATTATTAATTTGATGTGATATTGTGTATTTGGTATAATGTTGGCAGTAGCTGTTAAAACCTTTGTTCTTCCGTTGTAATTTGTATCTCCAAAATTATAACCTTCAAAATATGCTTCGTTCTCAGCGCCACAAAACCCTACAACTTCTGGATGAATAGTGCTGGTATTAACAGGAGTTGAGGTGCCGGGAATAAGTGCAATGTTGGTATATGGACCTGGACTTCCTGCCGGTTTTATTAAAAATGCAAACCCATCAGAATATTCACAAGGGAAGTTACCATAGTATTCCTCTGAGGCTAAAAGGTAGTTGAACTGTATTTGATTGGATATAGATATGAAATCAAACTCAATAGATGTGGCATTTAAAGTATTGGAAATACCTAGGGCTGTTTCCAAATCTAAATCAGTACCCCAAGAAGTATCTCCTTCATTTAGTGTATTTGCATTGGTTGTATTACCAGCCGAAAAAGATTCTCCCGTTGTTAATAGAATTCCGTTCTCAAATGGGAAGTTAGAATCTGCCTTTTCAAAATAGCCAAAACTATTTAACCCATTAACGTATCCATTGAAATTCGAAATAACGTTCGAAACTTCTACACAACCTTCAACTAAATTATTTAGAATGAGATCTTCGGCAGATAAGCTATTGTCTACAGTTATTTGCTGAGCTGTAACAATATGCCCAAATCCTAAAAAAGAAATAACATAGAGAAGTAATAGTTTTCTCATTCCAAGTAGGTTAATTAATTTGGTAAATCCTTTGTTTGGGGAACAAAAAGATTTTTAAACTTTTTATTAGAGAGGAAAAGTACTAATAACTAGATGAAAAGCAAAAAAAATCCGATGAAATACA
>CBDUIO010000093.1:0-8329 GCA_965367355.1 uncultured Flavobacteriaceae bacterium | reverse complement strand
GTTGTTGTGGGAGAAGTATTAACCTGTGATCAACATCCTAATGCCGACCGTTTAAAAGTAACCACTGTTAACATCGGTGCTGACAAACCTCTTCAAATTGTTTGTGGCGCTCCAAATGTAGCCAAAGGCCAAAAAGTTCCTGTCGCTACAATTGGAACTAAATTATTTACTTCCGAAGGCGAAGAGTGGACTATAAAAAAAGGAAAGATTAGAGGTGAGGAAAGTCATGGAATGATATGTGCCGAAGATGAATTAGGTCTGGGACAAAGTCATGATGGTATTATGATCCTGGATAAAAGCTTAAAAATTGGGACTCCTGTTGCCAAAATATTTGAAATTGAAAACGATAAGGTCTTTGAAATTGGTTTAACACCAAACCGTGCAGATGCAATGAGTCATTTGGGTGTGGCTCGAGACTTAAAAGCGGGGTTGCTGCAGCATAAGATAAATTTGGAATTGATTACACCATCGACCAGTTCGTACCATATTGACAACAGAAGTCTCAAAATTGATGTTCAAGTTGAAGACTTGGTAAAAGCACCCAGATATTGTGGAGTCACACTTTCCGGGCTTAAAATAGCGGATTCTCCAACCTGGATGCAAAACCGCTTAAAAGCTATTGGATTAAGCCCAATTAATAACGTTGTGGACGCTACAAACTATGTTTTACATGAACTGGGACAACCATTACATGCATTTGATGCGGCCAAGATTAAAGGGAATAAAGTAATTGTTAAAACGCTTAAATCGGGAACTAAATTTACAACACTTGATGAAGTGGAACGAACGCTTCACGGCGATGACCTTATGATTTGTGATGCCGAAAAACCAATGTGCATTGCAGGAGTTTTTGGAGGGATAACTTCTGGAGTGACAGAATCCACAACAAGCATCTTTTTAGAAAGCGCTTATTTTGACCCTATCAGCATCCGTAAAACAGCCAAAAGGCACAGTCTGAATACTGATGCATCTTTTAGATTTGAACGCGGTATTGATCCCAATATAACCGAATATGCCTTGATGAGAGCTGCATTATTGATCATGGAAGTTGCAGGTGGAGAAGTTACCAGTGATGTTTTTGATTCTTATCCTGTTAAGATTGAAGATAGTCAGGTGCGCTTGAGTTTTGAAAATGCCGAGAAATTGATCGGGCAGGAAGTTCCAAAAGAAACAATAAAACAAATTTTAACCTCCTTAGACATCAAAGTAAATAGCGTCACAGAAACCGGTTTAGGGCTAATGGTTCCTGCATATAGAAACGATGTAACTCGTGAAGCCGATGTAATAGAAGAAATATTGCGTGTTTACGGTTACAACAATATTCAAACGACCAATAAATTAAACGCATCCATTTCAAACTCTAATAAATTTGAAGATTACAAATTAAGAAATGTTATTGGCAACCAACTGGTTTCTCAAGGTTTTTATGAAATCATGACTAATTCGTTAACAACAGCTAAATTTACAGAGCTAAGTGACATGTTAAAACAAGAACACAATGTTGTTATGCTAAATCCGCTAAGTCAGGATTTAGGTGTAATGAGACAGTCTCTGTTATTCTCGGGTTTGGAAGCAGTATCCTACAATATTAACCGAAAACGCGGGGATCTTAAATTGTTTGAATTTGGCAACACCTATCATGATTATAATGGAAACCGTGAAGAACCAAAACACTTAACTCTTTTAGTCACAGGGGAACGAACTAAAGAAGCCTGGAACGGATCAAATAAAACAACTGATTTCTTTTACCTCAAAGGATTAGTTTATTCAATATTGAAACGTTTAGGCATCAACAATACAAAAGAACAGCCTGTTAAAGCAGATGTGTTTAGTGAAGGATTAAATATGAGTTTAGGCAAAGCCGAATTGGTAAGTATTGGGCTGGTTAAGAAATCGGTTTTAAAGCATTTTGATATTTCACAAACAGTTCTTTATGCTGATTTTAACTGGGATAATATCCTTGAAGTTGCAAAAAGAAACAGCATTATATTTAAAGAACTTCCTAAATACCCCGAAGTACGACGTGATTTTGCACTATTGCTGGACGAAACAGTTTCCTTTGAATCCATTTATAATTTGGCCAGACAAAGTGAACGAAAACTTTTAAAGGATATAAATTTGTTTGATGTATATCAAGGTAAGAACCTGCCAAAAGGTAAAAAGAGTTATGCGATAAGCTTTACTTTGCAGGATGAACACAAAACATTAACAGATAAGCAAATAGATAAGATCATGGCCAACCTACAGAAAAGTTTTGAGAAAGAATTGGGTGCGGTATTAAGGTAGATTTATGTATAAATTAAAAATTTTATTCTTTTACTTTCTTTGTTATACAACCTTTATTTGTAATGCACAAAATGCTGATTCTGACAGCATAACTACATGGCAATTATTAAAGTACGATACAAATACGACCTACAAGGGCATAAAGCATTCCCTTTTAAGGCCAAAAGATTGGAAGGCTAAGGATTATGCTAAACTAGGGACCTTAATTACTGGTACGGTTTTATTATCATTCGCTGATAATGAAGTCAATCGATTCGCAAAACGGCAAGCCAATGATTTTCCTGAAGTTGTTAGAGATTTTGGTTGGTACTTCGGTAGTCCTCAAAACTATCTAATGGCCAATGCAGGACTCTATGGGGTTGGTCTGTTTACAAAAAATCAAAAGATTAGAAAAACCAGTGTACTTATCATTTCTTCATCAGTTACATCAGGATTAATTGCATCCTTAAGCAAAAAATCCTTTGGCAGAGCGAGACCAAGTTCAGGATTAGGAAACCACTATTTTAAACCTTTTTCTAAACAAGCTCGTTTTCATTCGTTTCCGTCCGGTCACACTATTTTATCAGTAACCATGGCACATGCAATTGCCAAACAGTTTGATAATTTTTGGGTTAAAACCGGAATTTATACCATTGGAGCTATTCCACCTATTAGCAGACTAATTGACAACGAGCATTGGATAACTGACATCGCATTTAGTACTGTTGTTAGTATTATTGTTGTGGATGGTATTGATGCTTTTTTATTCAGTTCAAAGGCTTATGATTATCCTGAAAGAACCAAAACCATATCCTGGAATCTAAAAATTAATGCAAACCAAATTGGCATTGTAGGTGTTTTTTAAACCTTTTTCTAAGCTGAGTACTACCGCAATTTTTTAATTAAATCATTTTTATTATTTTTAAAAAAAAATTGCAATGGGAGTTAACTTAAATGAAAAACTCCTCCATTCGCGGAGGAAACGTGTTCAAGATTTAGATGTAATAAGTCAGGTGTATAAGATTCTGGAAAAGGATGCCGATCATGAGGCTGATATAAAATTGAATCTTTCAAAATCACACAGCACAAAAAATAACAAGTTCAACCTGGAATCGCTGGAAACCGATAAGATCTTCCATATTGAGGATATCAAATCCATTTGCATTACCTACAGGTTACGGTTTTTGGATAGTAGTTTGTTTAAAGCAGAAATTCCTTCAGAAGCCATATATAAAATAAAAAAAATGGAAAGGGATCTTGACACCAGCTTAAAAGGTTATAAGATAATGGCACCCAGTAAATTATTTAAACTAAAGAATTACGATGATCCGTTACTTTTTGCTCCATTAGGAAATGATTATTATTATTTAATACATAAATGGGGCAATGACTTGAGTACATTTAGAAAATGGTTAATGTGGCCTTTTCGTAATTTTGAAACTCTGCTTTTTACAGCGGTTTTAGTAAGTTTTTTGCTTACTGCTGCAGTACCCAACTCTCTGGTGAATTACAGTGAATCTCCTGCTAACTTTTTTCTGTTATTCCTTTTTATGACCAAATGGGTTATTGGAATTATTATTTATTATTCATTTGCCAGGGGAAAGAACTTTAACAGTGCTATTTGGGATAGCAAATACATCAATGCCTAAGCACATTTAATTGTTGATTGTATTGTAATACTGAAGAATTCTTTGATGTAGAACATAAAAGAAAGGTTACCTATTGTTAATCCCCAAAATCTAACAAAGCTTATCTTGAATGAAAATTAAGCTATTTTGAATCAATAACAAGGTTGATAAGCCCCCTCTAAATAAACCTCTTTCTTTTAACTAATAGATAACCTTATATTTTTATTCCTTTATGTATTTACATTTTTGTTGCCACAGTGTTTACATCCACTTGTGGAAGTAGAACAGCATCAATTCTATAGATGATTCCATCTGATAATACGATCTTTTCCATGACATCTATTGGATAATCATTCGCATCCTGTATCACCAAAGCATCCTCCGCGCCAATTGTGACTTCGATGATCAAATTATTCATTGCGACAATATTGGTTGTTCCATTGAGTTTGAACAGTTCTTCTTCCAAATTCAATGCTGAACCAACCAAGTGATACTCAGCAATTGACTTTAATTTTAAATGATTTTCCGGTTTAAACAACTGGTTTAATACATTGGCTGGCATTTGTGCAAATGCACTATTCCCTGGTGCAAATACAGTAAATTCCTCTCCGGATTCCAGTTTTGAAAATATATCAGATTCCTTCAAAACTTTTACAAATACCGTAAAATCTTCTGAAAAAGATAAATACTTCGCAATGGTCATTGATTGATTATTTCGTGCTTGAGAAACATAAGCACCTTCTTCCTTAACTGAATCTTTATCCTGTGCATTTACGTTTAAGCTTAAACATAAGGTCGCACTGAAAAACAGCCATATAGCATAATATCCCCTTCTCATAACTTACTAAAAAATTGATTATTAATCCCTTAAATCATCCTAAATATAAGGAAAATTTGACAAATATTTTGTATATTTAAGTTAAAATATTAATAATGCTAGAAAGCAATTACTTAAAAGTTTATACAGGTAATTTTATAATTGCCCAGTTGATATTTGATAAATTGGACGAAATAGGAATAAATCCAATTCTAAAAGAAGATAATCAAACCGGGATATCTGCTGTTATGGTAGAGGACTATCAGGCACTTATTGAAGTCTACGTTCATAAAGATGAAGCGGCAAAAGCTATACCTGTAGTAGAAGATATTATATCTAAAACAACTGCTACTAAGGAATAATTCCTATATGCTAGAGTAGATTTTAATTGAAAAAGTAATCTCAATCATACATTTTGTCCCTTTGAGCATGGATCTTTGGGTCTTCCATATATTCTTCAAACGTCATATACCTGTCAATAACACCATTTGGTGTAATTTCAACAATTCTGTTTGCGACTGTGTGAGCAAATTCATGATCATGAGTGCTAAATAGCACAGTCCCCTTAAAGTTTTTTAAAGAATTATTAAACGCCGTAATGCTTTCCAGGTCTAAATGGTTAGTAGGTTCATCCAGCATCAAAACATTGGCTCTTAGCATCATCATTCTGCTTAACATACATCTTACTTTTTCACCTCCCGATAGAACATTGCATTTTTTTAAAGCTTCTTCACCACTAAAAATCATTTTACCTAAAAATCCCCTTATGTAAACTTCTTCCCTCTCTTCTTCTGTTTTTGCCCATTGACGCAACCAGTCGACTAAAGTTAGATTACTTTTGAAAAATTCACTGTTATCCAAGGGTAAATAAGATTGTGAAGTTGTAACACCCCATGCAAATTTGCCTGCATCCGGTTTTAATTTGTTATTAAGGATCTCATAAAAAGCTGTTGTTGCCCTTGAATCCTTTGAAAAAACCACAACCTTATCTCCTTTTGCAAGGTTTAAGTTGATATCTTTAAACAAAACTTCCCCATCTAACGATGCTGATAAGCCTTCAATATGAAGAATCTGGTCGCCCGCCTCACGTTCACGTTCAAAAATAATAGCAGGATAACGTCTGCTTGATGGTTTTATATCTGATACATTCAATTTCTCGATCATCTTTTTTCTACTTGTTGCCTGTTTTGATTTTGCAACATTCGCAGAAAACCTTCTAATGAATTCTTCCAATTCCTTTTTCTTCTCTTCAGCTTTCTTATTTTGTTGAGCACGTTGTCTGGCTGCTAATTGTGAAGATTCATACCAAAATGTATAATTCCCGGAATAATGGTTGATTTTACCAAAATCAATATCAGAAATATGTGTACAGACCGAATCCAGGAAATGCCTGTCGTGAGATACAATGATGACGCAATTATCATAGTTTGCCAGAAAGTTCTCTAACCAGGAAATAGTATCGTAATCGATATCGTTGGTTGGCTCATCCATGATCAGTACATCTGGGTTACCAAACAGGGCCTGCGCTAACAGCACTCTTACTTTCTGTTTTCCATCCAAGTCCTTCATCAATGAATAATGCAGGTTTTCCTTTATGCCCAGATTTGATAACAAAGTTGCTGCATCACTTTCTGCATTCCAGCCATTCATCTCTTCATACTGAACCTGAAGCTCTCCTATTTTATTGACATTTTCATCAGTATAATCGGCATAAAGGGCATCAATCTCAGTTTTAATCTTGAATAAGGGTTTGTTTCCCATTATTACGGTTTCAAGAACCGGATGTTCATCATACACATTATGATCTTGTTCCAGAACGGACATTCGTTTACCGGGTTCCAAATGTACATGACCAGATGTTGGATCTTGCTTCCCTGAAAGAATTTTTAAAAAGGTAGATTTTCCAGCACCGTTAGCTCCAATGATTCCGTAACAATTCCCACTTTGAAATGTTGTGTTAACTTCATCGAAAAGTATTCGTTTGCCAAATTGAACTGAAAGATTTGAAACTGATAACATAATGTTTTAAAGTTTGACGATACAATTTATAAATGACTATTCAATCTTAAAAAGCCTGAAATTTAATCAGTTTAAACGAAAAATAAAGCGCTTTTTATAGATTGGCGCAAAAGTAGAAAAATCAATCTATTCAACGAAATATATGAAGCGTTAAATGAAATGGTGTTATTCTACAAATGATCAAGTAAATAAGTTAATCTTAAAAAGTTTTTAATGCTTTAAACATTATGTTATTAGAAGGATTGAATTAAATGACTTTCGTTAGTTCAGGCTTTAGACTTTAATTAAAAGCGTTGCATTAAATTTAACAACGCCTTAACAAGACATTTAACATTCTAAACATACTTTTGCAGTGATCGGCTGTTTTCAACGATAAAGGCTGGTAGATATATGCGAATTATTGGATCCCTATTAATACTCTTTCTATTCATTAGTTGTAAAACTGATTCTGTAAAGGAATCAGATTATGCCTATTTGGGTGGTGAGATCATAAATCCAAATACAGATTATATCGTTATTTATAATTTTAAGGGCACTTTAGACACTGTCAAATTAGATAGAGAAAACAGGTTCTTGTATAAAATAAATAATCTGATTCCCGGGTTATATTTCTTTAAACACGATCCTGAAAACCAGGTTGTGGTTTTGGAACCTAATGATAGTTTAATGTTCAGGTTAAATACAATTGATTTTGATGAATCCCTGGTTTATACAGGAAAAGGTTCTAAAAAGAATAATTATTTAATTGATCTGTTCCTGGAAAACGAAAGAAATAATTCCCAGTTATTGGATTTTTGTGAAATGTCTCCTGTTGAATTTGAACATAAATCAGATTCAATAAGGAAGCGTCAGTTGCAAAGACTTGATGAAATAACAGAAAGACTGGAAGGTTCATATCTATTTAAAGAATTAGCAGAAGCGAAAATCAATTATAATTATTACGCAAATAAGGAAATATATCCGTTCGCATATTATGGTGATAAAGAGATTAAAAATTTAAAAACCTTACCTAAAGATTTTTACAGTTACCGAAAAAATATAGACTATAATAATTATAACATGAGGTCTTTTTTTCAGTATTACAGATTTTTAGAAACTCATTTTAACAATATCGCTTTAAACCAGTATTTTGAGCACACGCAGGATAGCTTTTTTGACAGGACGTCTTTACATTATAACTTAGATAAGCTATCATTGATAGATAGTTTAATTCTGCAAGACACCATTAAAAATGATCTTTTAAAATATACTGCTGCTCCCTTTATCTACAATAGCAAAAGCAATTATAATACGAAATCACTTTTAAGTGATTATATGACCCGTTGTACCAACGAAAAGGATAAACAAATGATGGAACAATTGGCTATGTCTGTAATGCAACTGGAACCCGGAACTAAACTCCCAAAGGTCGAAGTTGTTAATTCTAATAATAAACATGTTGATTTATCATCAATGATAACCAAACCAACGGTTATTTATTTTTGGTCCTATGATATAAAATCCCATTTTAAGAATAGCCATAGAAAAATAAACGAATTAAAAGTTAAATACCCGGAAATGAACTTTATTGCTATTAATATCAATAACGATAAACAAGATA
>CBDUIO010000092.1:0-8339 GCA_965367355.1 uncultured Flavobacteriaceae bacterium | reverse complement strand
AATTATTAATTTAATCTAGGAAACAGATTCTTCGCTAGCGCTCTGAATGACAAAGCGAATGTCATTCAGAAGGCGGCAACTTTTTGCCAACTGAAGAATCTATTGTATCAAATAGAGTCATTGAGAAATTTCCAATTATTATTATAACTTGAAATTAATACTTCTTTTTTCTGCCTACTCATTCCCTTTATCTGTTTTTCCCTTTTGATTGCATATTCAATTTCCGTAAAGTGTTCATAGTATATAAGATAGAAGCATTTATATTTGGCAGTAAAAGCTTTAGAAAAGGGAAGTGGGTTGTTGTGAAAGTACAATCGCTCTTTTAAATTGTTAGTTACTCCTGTATAGAGAACTGTTTTGTTTTTATTAGTGAGAATATAGACATAATAATTGTGATTACCCTTTGTGTTCATAAAATAAATGTAATAAAAAGATTCTTCGCTTGCTACGCAAGGTACCTTCAAGCAAAATATATTTTGCTTTCGGCAATGCTCTGAATGACATTCGCTTTATTTAATTTTGTAGAATGACAAAACAAGAATTACGTAAAAAATATAAAGAGTTAAGAACTCAGCTTTCATCCGAAGATATAAATAAGAAAAGCATCGCTATTGCTAATATAGTTTTAAAATTACCCATATGGGATGCCGAATTTTATCATGTGTTTTTAACGATAGAGCAACTCAAAGAAGTTGAAACAGAACCCATTTTGAGCATACTTTCAGGAAAAGACAAACATATCGTTCTGTCTAAGACCGAGTTCAAAACAACCTCAATGAAACACTTCCTATTAACAGACAATACAAAAATTAAAACGAATAGCTGGAATATTCCAGAACCAGTTAATGGTATTGAGATCCAACCGGAAAAGATCGATGTGGTTTTTGTACCACTTTTGGCCTTTGATAGCAAGGGAAACAGAGTTGGTTATGGTAAGGGGTTTTATGATAATTTCCTTTGGGAATGTAATCCGGGAACTTTGAAAATTGGCTTATCTTTTTTTAACGCAGAAGCAGAAATATTGGGGATAACCAACAATGATGTTAAACTTGATTTTTGTGTTACTCCAAATAAAACCTATAAGTTCTAGTATGTTTTTTTAGGAAACACCTTTTTATTGAATACGATTAGCATAATAAAGCCTGTGCTTATTGACATATCTGCCACGTTGAAAACGGGTTCAAAAAAAGTAAAATAATCGCCTCCGATAAAAGGGATCCAATCAGGTAAAAAACCTTTATAGATAGGGAAATAGAGCATATCGACAACATGGCCATGGAGCAAAGAAGCATATCCGCCTTGCGAGGGAAGGAACTGTGCTACCTGGCCAACACTATCACTGAACAATACGCCATAGAACACAGAATCAATAATGTTGCCCAAGGCGCCTGCGAAAATTAATGAGATAGACAGGATCAAAAGTTTTGAACCCTGATGCTTAATGGAATTTATAAGCCAATAACCAATTCCAAAGATTGCAATAATGCGAAATACAGTCAGAATTAATTTTGCCGACCTGTCTGAAATAGCAGGTATAAAATCACTTAATTTAGTTCCCCATGCCATGCCCTTGTTCTCTACAAATAATATCTCAAACCAGTTGAACACCTTAATACTATCACCCAGAGCAAAATGAGTTTTTATATACACTTTGCTTATCTGATCAATAAGTAAAATGGTTAAAATTAAAATAGAGGCTTTTTTTATGGACATTTAATATTGGTTGCTATATAGATTCCGTTCTTTCAACGGAATTAGTTCAACTTATAATTTTTAATGCAACTTTTGGTCTTTTAAAAATTGAGTTTCACTAATAAAAAACGTCCCAATATAGTATATTGAGACGTTATTAGATGTATGAACTAAGTTTTATTTTTGCATATTTTTTGCTTCAATGCTCAAGGTTGCATGAGGCACTAATTTTAACCGTTCTTTTTTAATCAATTTACCGGTCACTCTGCATATACCATAAGTCTTATTTTCAATTCTAATCAGGGCATTTTTAAGATCACGAATAAATTTTTCCTGTCTGATAGCTAATTGCGAATTGGCTTCTTTACTCATGGTCTCACTGCCTTCTTCAAAAGCTTTAAATGTTGGAGCTGTGTCATCTGTACCATTGTTATGATCGTTCATATAGGCACTTTTGATAAGTTCCAGATCTCTTTGGGCTTTTTCTATTTTTTCTGTGATAAGGGCTTTGAATTCTGCTAAATCCTTATCGGAATATCTGTTATTTGTATCTACGCTCATAATTTAATGTTTTTGGATAAACAATTTGGTATTTACGTCATCGAAAGCAATTTCTATACCATTGTTTACCTGGTCAATAATTTCAAGTTCTTCCGTTAATGTTTCAGCTTTAATATAGGCTAAATTCGTATTAACAGCGTTAATAATATGTTCATCTTTTTGGAGCATCACATCTATTCGATCTGTTACTTCAAACCCTGAATCTTTACGTAAATTCTGAATGCGATTAACGAGCTCACGAGCAATCCCTTCTTTTCGTAAATCATCTGTGATGGTCACATCAAGAGCAACTGTTATTGCGCCTTCGTTAGCAACAAGCCACCCCTCAATGTCCTGAGATGTAATTTCCACATCTTCAAGGTGTAATGTAATATTTTTTCCGTTAATTTCAACGTCAAAATCACCATTTTGTTCGATTTTTTTGATGTCATCAGGAGAAAATGAGCTTATCGCATTAGCAATCAGTTTCATATCCTTGCCAAATCGAGGTCCAAGAACCTTAAAATTCGGTTTTATTTGCTTTACCAAAATATCTGAGGCATCTTCCAAGAGTTCAATTTCCTTAACATTCACTTCATGCCTGATCAGGTTAGAAACTGCCAGAATTTCTTCTTTTTGCTGCTTACTTTCAACAGGGATCATTACTTTTTGTAATGGCTGGCGCACCTTAATTTTCTCTTTTGCTCTTAACGATAATACCAATGAAGATATTGTTTGAGCATTTTCCATTTTTCGTTCTAAAACCTTATCTACTAATTTTTGATCATATTCTGGAAAATCTGCTAAATGAACACTGCTAAATGATTCCTTTTTGGTATCCTTAATTAAGTCCAGATACAATCTATCCATAAAAAAAGGTGCCATAGGCGCTCCTAATTTAGAAATGGTCAACAAACAGGTAAATAATGTTTGATATGCCGATATTTTATCTTTTTGATAATCGCCTTTCCAAAATCTTCTCCTGCTTAATCTAACAAACCAGTTGCTTAAGTAATCCTGGGTAAAGTCTGATATAACTCTTGCAGCTTTTGTAGGCTCGTAATCAGCGTAGAAATCGTCAACTTTCTTTATCAAGGTGTTTAATTCTGATAGTATCCAGCGATCAATCTCGGGTCTTTCACTTAATGGTATATCTGCTTCAGAATAGTCGAACTTATCAATATTAGAATATAGTGTAAAGAACGAATAGGTGTTGTAAAGCGTACCGAAGAATTTTCGTCTCACTTCCTCAATGCCTTCCAGGTCAAATTTTAAATTATCCCATGGATTGGCATTGGCTATCATGTACCAACGTGTGGCATCAGGACCGTATTTACTTAAAGTTTCAAAAGGGTCGACAGCATTACCCAAACGTTTTGACATTTTCTGCCCATTCTTGTCTAATACCAAACCGTTGGAAACTACATTCTTATAGGCAACTGAATCAAAGACCATGGTTGCAATGGCATGTAAGGTATAGAACCAGCCTCGGGTTTGATCGACGCCTTCTGCTATCAGATCTGCTGGAAAGAATTTATGTTTATCGATTAAATCTTTATTCTCAAAAGGGTAGTGCCACTGTGCATAGGGCATAGAACCGGAATCAAACCAGACATCAATAAGATCTGCTTCCCTTTTCATAGGTTTGCCTGATGGGGACACTAATACTATTTTATCTACAATATTCTTATGAAGGTCTATCTTGTCATAATTCTCTTCGGAATTGTTGCCGGTTTCAAAAGAAGCAAAAATATCTTCCTTCATAAATCCGGCTTCTACCGCTTTTTGCATGTGCGATTTTAGTTCTTCAACAGATCCGACGCATATCTCTTCTTTACCATCTTCGGTTCTCCAAATTGGTAAAGGAATTCCCCAGAAACGGGAACGCGATAAATTCCAGTCATTCGCATTTGCCAGCCAATTCCCGAAACGACCCGTACCTGTAGATTTTGGTTTCCAGTTGATACTTTCATTTAGCTCGAACATTCGGTCCCGAACATCAGTGACTTTTATAAACCAGGAATCTAATGGATAGTATAAAATTGGTTTGTCTGTTCTCCAGCAGTTAGGATAACTGTGTTTATATTTTTCAACCTTAAAGGCTTTGTTCTCTTCTTTTAATTTAATGGCTAATTCAACATCCACAGACCGCTCAGGAGCCTCACCATCCTTGTAATATTCATTCTTTACATATTTCCCGGCATATTCTTTCATTTCAGGCCTGAACCGTCCTTGAAGATCCACTAAAGGTACCAGGTTGCCATTCTCATCTTTGACCAGCATAGGTGGCACCTCAGGTTTGGCCTGTTTTGCAACCATAGCATCATCAGCACCAAAAGTCGGCGCTGTATGAACAATACCTGTACCATCTTCGGTGGTTACGAAATCTCCGGCAATCACTCTAAATGCATTTTCAGGATTATCGTTTGGCAATGCATAAGGCAATAATTGCTCATATTTTATGCCCAGAAGATCCTTTCCTTTGAACTCCTTTAAAACAAAATATGGTATTTTTTTATCCTCAGGTTTGTAGTTTTCCAGATCAGATTTGGACTCAGCCTTGATGAATTTTCCATCAAATTGAGAATTTACCAGGTTTTTGGCTAAAATGACCTTTATGGGTTCAAATGTATACTGATTGTAAGACGCCACTAAGACATAATCTATTTTTTTACCAACCGTCAAAGCTGTATTACTTGGCAAGGTCCATGGCGTAGTTGTCCATGCTAACAGATAAACAGCCCCTTCATTTTTTAACAGATCGGGTAATGTTTCCTGTTTAGCTTTAAACTGAGCCACTACAGTTGTGTCGGTAATATCCTGATAGGTTCCCGGCTGATTCAATTCATGCGAACTTAATCCGGTTCCTGCCTTTGGAGAATATGGTTGGATGGTATAACCTTTATAGATCAGGTTTTTGTCATAGATCTGTTTTAACAACCACCAGACAGTCTCCATATACTTTGGTTTATAGGTAATATATGGATCATCCATATCAACCCAATACCCCATTTTTATTGTAAGATCATTCCAGACATCTGTATAACGCATCACCGCTTTTTTACAAGCTTCGTTATATTCTTCAATCGATATCTTTTTTCCTATATCTTCTTTTGTGATTCCAAGCTCCTGTTCTACACCCAGTTCAATAGGCAATCCATGTGTGTCCCAACCGGCTTTTCGCTTTACCTGATACCCTTTCATGGTCTTGTATCTTGGGAAGATGTCCTTAATTGTTCTTGCAAGAACATGGTGCACTCCGGGTAATCCGTTAGCAGATGGCGGACCTTCAAAAAACACATACGGTTGCTTCCCTTCTCGAGTTGAAATACTTTTTTCAAAGATGGAATTATCCTGCCAGTATTTTAAGATCTCTTCGGCAACATTTGGTAAATCAAGTCCTTTATATTCAGGAAACATAGTGTTCTTTTTTCTTAAATTACAATTAAGTGTGCAAAATTAATGATTTATACTTAATTGCATGATTTTAAACAAAAAAAAGTCAAAACTTAAAAGTTCTGACTTTTTCACGTTTCAAGATAATGCTTATTTATTTCATTCAATAATAATTTTCTTAGAACCTTCTTTTGTATCTGTCTCCACATTGACAATATAAATTCCTGAACTTAAATGATCGATTTTAATACCATTCTCTAAAACCTGTCTATCCACATCTATAAAAGTATTGATCTTTTGTCCTAAAATATTGGTTATGGTCAACATGTTTATGTCGTCTTCCAGTCCTTTAACAAACAGTTTGCCCTCATCATTGTTGGCATAAATTAACATAGCATCCATTAGGAAATCTTCATTGGACAAGGTATCACTTGTTTGGAAAACGATATCAAATCGTTCTGTGTCTAAACCAGGCGTAGATGTAAAATCATAAGGTCCCTGTTTTAGATCCCAATACACGTTTTCCTTGTTGTCCCTTAAAAATATATCCTGTGCCGGATCTATATTGATCAATTCATCTATTTTAAGGCTGTATGATAAGTTACCCGACGCATTAAAATAGAGGTCAATAACTTTATTTGGGGTTATTGATGAATAGGCTTGAATTACAAGTTTCTCATCGTTTAAGATAGTGCCCATATCTTCTTCCGGTATTGTTGTGATCTTCCCACCATCATATCCATAGTCAAAATCATCTGTCATGGATTCATCAAAACCTAATACAAAGTGCCTTGTTGCTCCTGCGGAAGTTGCAAATTCTAATCGAATAATTTCAAAATTATCATTTGTATTAGAAGCATTACTTATACTCGGAGTTTGCTCCTCATTTGTTCTCATAAATACAGAGCCATTATTAGGATCACCATCTGCATCGCTTTCTTTTATGAATACGCGCTGAGAATTATTAAATTCAATAGGACCATCATTCGCTACCTCTACAAAGAAAGCTTGCGCTACAGGGATATAAAAGGTTGGTGTTTTAATGCCCTGACTATCCTCTATTGTAATGTCACCATCACCATTGTTATCAGCAATTGGAATAGAAGGATATTGATATGCTCGTGCAGTGGCCAAAGAAGTAATGTATCCATATCCTCCCTGGTATTGTGCTAAGTAATGAGAATTCCCTGCCCATTGTTCCCACAATAAAATTGTGCCACCAATGGTTGATGAGTTATCTGCTATAAAAATTCTTGCATCTATTGCTGATGGGTATGGATTTCCTACCAGATAATTGGTAAGCGTAGTATCTTCATCACTTCCGGGACCACCAGTATCAATTCCATTTAAAGTTATGGTTCCATTATTAGGTTTACCGTCAAATGTATATTGTTGTGACAATCCAGGAACTCCTGATCCTTTCATTGTAAATCCTGTACCAGCCTCAATAAATGTATCAGTGCTTAAAACATCCCAGTCCCAATATGTCACACCATTTTTAAAAGTATAGAGCCATCTTTCACTAATAGTTATAGGACTTGTTAATGGTGGATTATGAGATGTGGTAAATTTTATATCGTCATCATTTTCGTCTTTTAGGATTCCTAAACTAAATGGTGTGTTATTTTCAGTTACACTCAACTGGCCAACAGGTGAGCTCCAGTAATTATACCAGTATGGATTGGAAGTTCCCTCCTGTCTTCTTAAAATATTTCCATAGCTCGAGAGGGCTAGTTCACTGTCCTCGGTTTGAACCAATTGAGAATCCCCCTGAAGATCTAAAGTCCCATTTATTTCCAGGTACCAATTATTTTCAAGTTCATTATCAGCGGCAACTGTTAAGGTCCTGTTTTCGTCAATAACCATACCTATGCCTGACATATACTGATCAATAGTAATATTATCGTGAATTTTAACGATTGCCCAGGGAGCAGGTGATTGGTCTGTAATAAAATTAACAGAAGCTTCTAAATTCTCCACATCCCAGACATCGCCATGTTTCCACATAACAGGATCTGTCCATACACCTGTTTTGTTGGCGTTTACTGTTTCAAAAGGAATTGGAGCTGTTTCTTCCAGAAAAGATGTTATGTTGTTTAAAACACTTCTGTTATTATAGGACGAATCGTCTTCCAAGTAACTTGGTATACCGGTCGTTACACTTGACATTTTATAATAAGTGATCAAGTTTGTCCAGGGAATAGTGGCATTGGAATCTTTATCAAAAATATCTTTGGGTATTTGTGTTCCCATAATTTGATTACCTACGGGATTCTCTTCTATTTCCTGATAGATCATTCGACGTACCTGGTCCTGAGTTAAGGCAACATCAAAAATTCTCATCTCGTCAATCCATCCATTAAAATAACTGAATCCGGAAAGGAAACCCATTCTAAATGGATTGGCGTTTGAATTGATCTGTACAGGTACAATATAATTCCCGGCGGTATATCCATTTCTATATACGGCGAATGAGGTATTAGTGCCATCCCATGCTGCAGTTACTGTAACATGTGTCCAGTTATCCGGATCAAAATCTAATCCCGTTTGCTGGTTGGCTCCTCCTTGAGCAAATACGCGCCCTCTTATAGATTGTTTCGTGTTATCTCCGTCAACATTTTTTTCTATGGTGACTTCAAAAACGTCTTCCTGACCCATGACAAAATATTTATCATTGTTATCAAATAAAGGGCCATTATATTTCATCCAGA
>CBDUIO010000091.1:0-8386 GCA_965367355.1 uncultured Flavobacteriaceae bacterium | reverse complement strand
GAAAAATATTCCTCTTCAACTAAGACTTCTACTCCTTTTTTTTCCAGAAAATCGTAGAGTGTAGTAATTGACTTTCCTGAAGTATTATGATAGAATTGACCAAAAATTGCAATCTTCATTAAATTATATGTTAAGATATTTATTCAAATAATCCGATCGATCTTTTAAGTTTTCCATATATGAATCTCCATCGTGACCAGAAACGATATTATAACTATAACGCCTAAAGGATTGAATAATATCATTTAGCCCTGTATTGCCGATCTTAATGGTTATTTGAGCAACATCATTTTCTATTTTTGATATAAAACAACCCAAAATCTTACCATCATTAGATTCGACCAATTGTGATACTTCACTAAATGAAAAATCATTGAGCCCTTTTTCAACAATTAGAATTCCTCCTGGCTCAGAAAAGAACGGTGTCTCACCAAAAAGATTAATAATGTCATTAATTTCGTAATAACCTAAATATTGATTTTTATCGTTTAATACAGGCATTATATTGGTTGAATTTTGCGCAAATGCTTCTAATACATCCAGCCAATTGGTGTTTTTCCTGACAAAAAATCCACTTAAAGCATATTTATATTCATTGATCGTCTTTTCAGCATCAAAGCAATAGGCATCTGTATCAGACAAGCATCCAACATAAATACCTTCATTTTCAACAGGTATGTGGGAATAAGTGAATTGATTAAACAATATTTGCAATTCTCGACATTTTGAACTGCTATTTATTGGTTTTATGTCGTTTATAATAAATTGAGAAAGATTCATAGCCTGTAATATTATATGCAAATTAATCAAAAAAATAGTACAATAAGCGTTCCGTAGTTTGTATTTTTGGCCAAAAATTAATTAATGACAAAATTAAGCGTAAATATTAATAAGATAGCTACGTTACGTAACTCCAGAGGAGGTGATGTGCCCAATGTTGTTGAGTTCGCCAAGGATGTTCAACGATTTGGAGCAGAGGGCATTACGGTTCATCCTCGTCCGGATGAGAGACATATTCGATATCAGGATGTCCATGATTTAAAACCAGAAGTTTATACCGAGTTTAATATTGAGGGAAATCCAGTTAAAAAATTTATTGATCTGGTCATTGCAGTAAAACCAACTCAAGTTACGCTAGTTCCTGATTCTATTGACGCCATAACCAGTAATGCGGGATGGGATACAATAAAGCATAAAGATTTTTTGGTTGATGTTATCAAAGAATTTCAAGGCAATAACATAAGGACCTCAATTTTTGTCGATCCGGTTCTTTCGCAAATTGAAGGCGCTAAGGCAACAGGGACAGACAGAATAGAATTATATACAGAAGCATTTGCTCATCAATACAGTCTGGGAAATAAAAATGCTGTTACATCATATTCTGAATGTGCTGAATTGGCAAATAAAATTGGATTGGGTGTTAATGCCGGGCATGATCTTTCTCTTGACAACATAAAATTCTTTAAAGATAATATTCCGGGGTTACTCGAAGTTTCAATAGGCCATGCTCTTATTTCAGAAAGTTTGTATTTTGGGATTGAAAATGTTGTTAACATGTATTTACATAAGTTAAAGTAATGCAAGTTCTTCACTCCAATATTTTCGGGAAAGGTAAGCCATTTGTAATTTTACATGGATTTTTAGGTATGGGTGATAACTGGAAATCCCTTGGAATTCAATTTGGGGATCTGGGTTATGAAATGCACTTAGTTGATCAGCGAAATCATGGAAAAAGTTTTCATAGCGATCAATTTAATTATGAATATTTGGTTGAAGACCTAAACTATTATTGCAGCGAACATGATTTGAGTGATATTATTCTGCTAGGGCATTCCATGGGAGGAAAAACTGCTATGCTTTTTGCGGCGACTTACCCGGACCTTGTATCAAAATTGATTGTTGCAGATATTGCACCAAGATTTTATCCAAGACATCATCAGGATATCTTGCAAGGATTAACTGCATTGAACTCCAGCAAATTAAAGTCAAGAAATGAAGCAGAAGATGTCTTAAAAAAGTATGTCAAACATGACCCAACCAGACAGTTCCTGCTAAAGAATTTATACTGGAAACAAAAAGGTATTTTAGGCCTAAGAATTAACTTGGACGCCCTTATTGAGAATATTGATGAGGTTGGAGAAGCATTTCCCAGCTACTTAAAATTTGAAGGCGACACATTATTTTTGAAGGGTGATAGATCTGAGTATATTTCAGATCAGGATGAAAAAAGTATAAAATTGCAATTTCCAAAGGTTGAAATAAAGACCGTCAAAAATGCAGGTCATTGGTTGCATGCTGAGAATCCGGAGGAGTTTTTCAATTTAGTAGTTCAATTCATTCAAGAATAAAATTGTAATTTTAAAAAAAATCAAAATTATGAAACTTATTATAAGACTTTTATTAAATGCAGCAGCCGTGCTAATTCTCGCAGAAGTGTTAAACGGAGTTCAGGTTAATAATTATCTTACAGCGGTTATCGTTGCGGTAGTTTTAGCAATTCTAAATGTGTTGGTAAAGCCTTTCCTGATTATTCTTACCTTGCCAATAACAATTTTTACACTTGGTTTATTCCTGTTAGTTGTTAACGCCCTGATTATTTTACTGGCAGATAAATTGGTTGACGGATTTGCCGTAAGCAGTATCTGGACGGCAATTTTATTTAGTATACTGTTATCTTTGCTGCAATCTTTATTCCACTCGATTCTTAAAGAAGATTCAAAACAAGTATAAATTCAAGTTATTATACTTTGTAAGGTCTATAAAATGTTGTAATTTTGCAGGCTAAATTTTAAGTTATTTAATTTATTAATAATGAATATTACATTAGAAAACATTGATCCTTTAAACGCTGTTGTTAAGGTTGATATCGAGAAAAAAGACTACAGTGATAAAGTAGAAAAAATTTTATCTGATTATAGAAAAACAGCAAACATTCCAGGTTTCAGAAAAGGACATGTGCCTATGATGATGGTTAAAAAGCAGTATGGAAAGGCTGTTTTAGTTGATGAGGTTAATAAATTATTGCAAGATGCTTTAAACAAATACCTCACCGAAGAAAAGTTGGATGTTTTAGGTAATCCATTACCAAAACCACAGGATGATCTGGACTGGGATTCAGATACATTTACTTTTGAGTTTGAATTAGGGCTTGCACCAGAATTTGAAGTAAATCTAAAAAGTAAAAAAGCGATAACACATTATAATATTGTTGCGGATAAAAAAATGATCGATGATCAAATCAATAATATCCGAAAGCAATATGGAAAACTGGTGTCACAAAAAATAGTCGATAAAGAAAGTGAGATAGTCGGTACTTTTAAGAACGAAGAAAGAGAAATAGAAAATACGGTGACTTTAACTTTAGACAAGTTCAAAAGTAAATCTACTGAAAAGAAATTTATAGGGGCAAAGGTTGGTGATGTTTTAGAATTAAAAACAAAAGGCTTATACAAGGATGACCATGATCTTATGCACGCTTTAAAAGTATCTCACGATGATGCTCATGGTTTAGATATTGACATAAGTTTTACCATATCTGAAATCAATAAGCGTGAATTGGCAGATCTTGATCAGGAATTGTTTGATAAACTTTTTGGTAAAGATGTTGTAAAATCGGTCACAGAGCTTAAAGCAAAGATAAAAGAAGATGCAGAAAAGCAATTTATTCAGCAATCTGACCAGAAATTATTGAATGATGTTACAGAACATTTAGTAGAGTCAACAAAATTTGATCTTCCAGCAGAATTTTTACAAAAATGGATACAGAATTCGGGTGAAGAACCATTAGATGAAAATCAAGCTAAAGAAGAATATGAAAAGTCAGAAAAAGGATTAAGATATCAATTGATTGAAGGCAAGTTGATGCAAGACAATGATGTCAAAGTTGATTTTGAAGATGTTAAGGAAAGTGCTAAAGCCATGATTAAGATTCAAATGGCTCAATTTGGTCAGATGAATCCATCTGAAAAAGAATTAGAAGACATCACGGCAAGAGTTTTATCTAATCAAGATGAGGTCAGACGAATTTCAGAACAAGTTGTAAGCCAAAAATTATTGGCATTGTACAAGGAAAAAGCCAATTTAAAATTAAAGGAAGTGACTTATGAAAACTTCGTAAAAGAAGTTTATGGCGATAAAAAATAAACAGACTTTTATAGAATAAATCATTATATTTAGGCGTTGAATTATATTGGTTCAACGCCTTTTTGTTATCAATCAAATATTAAAAACATACAATGGATTACGCAAAAGAATTTGAAAAATTCGCAATAAAGGATCAAGGTATTAGCAGTACGTATTACAATAAAATTATGAGTAGTATGTATCCAACAAACTTGACGCCTAACATTATAGAAGAGAGACAAATGAACATCGCTATTTTTGATGTATTCTCAAGATTAATGATGGACAGGATTATTTTCATGGGTACGGGAATTAACGATCAGGTTGCAAATATTATTCAGGCGCAATTATTGTTTTTAGAAAGTACAGATTCGTCTAAAGACATACAAATTTATATTAATTCACCTGGCGGAAGTGTTTATGCAGGTCTTGGAATTTACGATACCATGCAGTTCATAAAACCGGATGTTGCCACCATTTGTACTGGAATGGCTGCTTCAATGGGAGCTGTTTTGCTTTGTGCCGGCGCTAAAGGAAAGCGCAGTGGTTTAACACATTCAAGAGTTATGATTCATCAACCTTTAGGTGGTGCTCAGGGACAAGCCAGTGATATAGAAATTACGGCAAGGGAGATTCTTATTCTTAAAGAAGAACTTTATAAAATAATTAGTAAGCATTCAGGTCAGGATTACGACAAAGTTTATGCTGACAGTGACAGGGACTATTGGATGAAGGCTGATAAAGCCAAAGAATATGGAATGATAGATGAGATCCTTGTTAGAGAGTAAAAATATAGTATGGCAAAGGAAGTATTAGAATGTTCATTTTGTGGTAGAAAAAAGCCGGAAACCAATTTATTGATTGCCGGATTAGATGCACATATTTGTGACAGATGCATCGAACAGGCTCATGGAATTGTTTTGGAGGAATCCAAAGATTTGAGCAGCAATGATCTATCAGCAGAATTAAAATTAAAAAAACCTCAAAAGATTAAAGCCTTTTTAGATGAGTATGTAATAGGTCAGGAGCATACCAAAAAGGTTATGTCTGTTGCGGTTTATAACCATTATAAGCGATTATTACAACCAGCTACAGATGACGATATTGAAATTCAAAAAAGTAATATCATCATGGTTGGGCAAACGGGTACAGGTAAGACCTTAATTGCTAAGACCATCGCAAAAATGTTAAACGTTCCTTTGGCTATTGTTGATGCTACGGTTTTAACAGAAGCCGGATATGTAGGCGAAGATGTAGAGAGTATTTTAACCAGATTGTTACAGGCATCAGATTATAATTTAGATAAGGCCCAGAAAGGAATTGTTTTTATTGATGAAATCGATAAGATTGCTCGTAAAAGCGATAATCCATCCATTACAAGGGATGTGTCTGGAGAAGGAGTTCAGCAAGCTTTATTAAAACTGCTTGAAGGAACAGTAGTTAATGTGCCGCCTAAAGGTGGGCGTAAACATCCGGATCAGAAATTTATAGAGGTAAATACTGAGAATATATTGTTTATTGCCGGAGGAGCCTTTGATGGAATTGAAAAACATATTTCAAAACGTTTGAATATGCAGGCCGTTGGATATAGTGCGTCTAAGGTGGAAGAAGTTGTTGATAAACATAATTTATTACAATATATCATTCCTAAGGACCTCAAGGATTTTGGTTTAATTCCTGAAATAATAGGAAGACTTCCTGTTTTGACTTATATGGACCCTTTAGATGCAGATACTTTAAGAGCCATTTTAACAGAACCTAAAAATGCCATAATCAAACAATACAAGAAATTGTTTGCTATGGATGAAATTGATTTTACAATAACAGATGGTGCTTTAGATTTTATTGTGGGTAAAGCCATAGAATATAAATTAGGTGCTCGAGGCTTGCGTTCGTTATGTGAAGAAATTTTAACAGATGCTATGTTTGAAATGCCAAGCGGCAATGAAACAAAACTGAATGTGACGAAATCTTACGCAGAGGGTAAGATCACCAAAACTACTCTAAAGAAATTAAAAGCAGTTTCTTAGAAACAAATAATTATGTGTATAAAAAAACCACTCAAACAGAGTGGTTTTTTTTATTTTGATTGGCATACCTTTTTTTAATAATTAAGAATTAACTTCTGATATTAATTCTGATTGAGCTTTGATCTCTACCTTGCAGTACCTTTTTTTACAGCTCCAACCACTTCTGCAAGCGGTCAATAAAAAAAGCAACCCAAAAGCAAGAATTAACTTTTTCATTTTATTGAGGGTTTTGATTAATATCTTAATTAATCATAAATAGGCAGAAAAAAGTAAGGTAAGTTTGAGGGACCTTGTTCCGTTACCAAAGAATTAGGGGCATAATTAAGGTTAATTAATTATAGCCCTCATAATTCAATGGATTGATTAATAGCACAGTAAATGTATTGCTACAATATCATCTTTCAAACGAATTTTAGAAGTTTTAGATGAACCAATTTTATAATCGATAAACTACATATTATGTAAGTGTATTTTGTCGATAATTAGAGAAATGACTGGAATCACAGCATTATCTTTAATAGAAGTCGTAAAAACCAAATTATATTCAACAAACAGCATCCTTATTAGATATTTGTGCAAAGTTGATTAATGATATAATTTCTCATAATTACATTAAATCGGATAATTAGGAAGTTAAACTTTTTTGTAGGAAAAATATTTAAAAAACGATCGATGAAATGCAATCATAAAATGGAATTATGAATTCAATTTCAAGAGATCATCCATATAATCTCTGGTATTTGATAGTCTTGGGACTTTATGTTGACCACCTAATTTGTTATTGTGCTTTAACCAATCATAGAATAACTGTTCTCTCGCAATGTGAATCTTGGGCTTTGTAAGAGTCATATTGTTATAACGTTTAGCTTCATAATCAGAGTTCAGAGATTTTAAAGCATTATCAAATAATTCATTGAAATAATTAATGTCTTTAGGTGGCTTCTTAAATTCAATAAGCCATTCATGAGCGCCTTTTTCCTTTCCACTCATAAAAATAGGGGCTGCTGTGTAATCAACGATTGCCGATTTGGTTTTTTTACAAACCTGTCTTAACGCGTCCTCTGCATTTTCAATTATAAGTTCCTCACCAAATACATTTATGTGGTGTTTTGTTCGTCCCGTAACTTTAACTCTGTATGGGTCGGTAGATGTAAATCGAATAGTATCACCAATTTTATAACGCCATAGACCGGCATTGGTGGTAATGATCACCGCATAATTTTTATTCTTCTGTACCTCACTAAGAGGGATTACTTTTTCATCAGAAGTACCATATGTATCCATATCAATAAATTCATAGAAGATCCCATAATCAAGCATCAGCAACAACTCAGATGAATTATTTTGATCTTGAATGGCAAAAAATCCTTCAGAAGCATTGTAAATTTCATAATAATTAAATGACTTGCTTGGTAGGATCTTTTTATATTGATCTTCATAAGGAACAAAGCTGACTCCGCCATGAAAATATACTTCCAGGTTTGGCCAAATTTCAAATAAATTATTTTTTCCCGTAGTTTCCATAACCTGATTCAACAAAACCAGCATCCATGAAGGTACTCCGGCAAGACTCGTAACATTCTCTAAAATGGTTTCATTTACAATTGCCTGCATTTTATGTTCCCATTCGCTCATCAAAGAAACTTTGTTGCTTGGCGTACTGCTGAATTCTGCCCAGAAAGGCATGTTATCTATCAAAATAGCACTCAAATCACCAAAAACGGTCCCATTTTCTTTATATAGTTCTTTGCTGCCTCCTAATCTTAAACTTTTTCCTGTAAACAACTGAGAATTTTCATTGTTGTTTAAATAAAGACATAACAAATCCTTACTTGCAGCATAATGGCAATCTTCCAAAGATTCCGGACTCACAGGAATGAACTTACTTTTTGCATTTGTCGTTCCACTGGACTTGGCGAACCATTTTATGGGAGTTGGCCAAAATATATTGTTCTCTCCATTTCTGGAACGTTCAATGACACCTTGATAGCCTTCGTAGTTTGTAATTGGGATCCTGTTAGAAAAATCGGAATAATTTCTGATGGAGTTAAAATCATATTTTTTCCCGATTTCTGTGTCTTTAGCAAAGTCCAAAAGTGTTAAAAGCAATTCATTCTGTACTTCATTAGGATATTTTAAAAACAATTCAATTTGATGAAATCGTTTTTTTAAAAACCAGGCAGCAATAGAATTGATTAATGGAATTGGCATATTTGCTGTATCTTTATGAACTA
>CBDUIO010000090.1:0-8634 GCA_965367355.1 uncultured Flavobacteriaceae bacterium | reverse complement strand
CACCTGGCCTTATATAAGTTCTATTTAGATGATAATGATGCTGAAAAAGCCGTAGAATCTATGAAAATAGTATTAAAAAGTACCAAGATAAAGCCAGATGCCAAAGTTAAGGTGCTTAGTGATTTTATAAGATTTGTAGGCAGCAATCCGCAATACGAAGCAGATCTTTTAGAAGCGACAACCCTGGTTAGTGAAACAGACAATGGTAAAACCAATGTCGAAATCGCCCAGTATTATCTTTTAAAAGGAGATAAGGAAACAGCCTTAGAATATTATGAAACCGCATTGAAATATGAAAGTGATAATTTTGGGATTTTAAGAAATATATTATTGCTTTATATCGATTTGAATGAATATCAAAAAGCAGTTGATAAAAGCTCAGAAACTATTGACCTGTTTCCTTCACAACCGGTGCTTTACCTGATAAAAGGAGTAGCACATAACAATCTGGATCAGCCGGAACAGGCAATAAACGCTCTAGAAGAAGGTGTTGATTATATTATTGACGATAATAAAATGCTGTCAGATTATTATAAGCAAATGATTCTGGCCTACACCAAGATGAACAATTCGAAAAAAGTAGAAGAATTAACCAAAAAAGCCAATAAACTGGTTGTGGAATAATTATGCCAATAAGCCTCAAAATAACATACCGCTTGCTTATCATATTGATGGTAATTAGTTGTAAATCGGCTAAAACGGTTTCTTCTGATGCTGAAATTAATTCAAACCTTTCAGCAAAACAACTTATAAAGAATAATGCAAAAAGCATTGCAAATTTTAAAACCTTAACGGCTAAAGTAAAAGCCGATTATTCTAGAGAAGATCAGTCTAAAGGAACAACGATCAACCTGAGAATGGAAAAAGACAAAACCATATGGATGAGTGCACCGTTTTCCATGGCAAAAGTATTGATAACACCTAAGAAAGTCAGTTTTTACAATAAATTGGACAATACCTATTTTGAAGGTGATTTTAAACTGCTAAGCGACTTTGTAGGAACAGATCTGGATTTTAAAAAAGTGCAGAATATACTTTTAGGCGAAGCTTTATATGATCTTAAAAATGATGAGTATGTTGCCTCAACTTTTGAGAAATCTTATTTATTGCAACCCAAAGAACAAGGCGTTCTATTTGAAATATTCTATTTATTGAATCCAACGCATTTTAAAATGGACTCTCAGCAATTTGCACAGCCAAATGAAAACAGGATCCTTCAAATTGACTATCAGGATTATCAAAAAGTAGACAGACAAACATTGCCTCAAAACATTAAAATAATTGCTGTGGAAAGTCTGGATGAAACTATTATTGATCTGGAGTTTAAATCTGTTGTATTAAATGAAAAGATACGTTTTCCATTCCGAATTCCTTCGGGATATAAAGAAATTCAGATAAAATGAATGTAAGGAGAATGAAATATCTGACCCTGTGCTTGTTTGCATTATTTATTAGTACTTCTTTGAATGCTCAAAGTCAGAAGCAAAAGGAACTGGAACAACGTAAACAGGAAATTTTAAAGGAGATTGATTTAATCAATGAGCTTCAATTTAAAACCAGAAAAAAAGAAAAAACGATCCTTTCCAAAGTTGAAGATGTTAGCTATAGAGTGAGTGTACGTAAGAACTTGATTAAAGTCACAAATCAACAAGCAAATCTGCTCACCAGAGAGATCAATAAGAATCAGGATGATATATCAAGAATGCGGGAAGAATTAAAGGTTTTAAGGGACAATTACGCGGATATGATAGTGAAGTCCTATAAAAGCAAGAACGAACAAAGCAGGGTTATGTTTTTGTTGTCATCCAGTAACTTTCAGCAGGCATATAAAAGGTTGCAATACATAAAGCAATATGCAGACTATCAAAAAAAACAGGGAGAGATAATTAAAGAAAAAACCCTTAAGCTTCAACAGGTCAATACTGAATTAATAGCTCAAAAGAAGGAAAAGCAAAAATTGGTAGATGAAAATATCAAGGCTCAGAAAGAATTGGAAAAAGAACTTAGGCAGCAGGAGGACTTGATGAAATCGGTTAAAAAGAGTATCAATAGGTATGCAGCTCAAGTAAAAGAAAAGCAACGTGAGGCCGACCGAATTGACCGAGAAATTGAAAAAATAATTCGTGAAGCCATTGCCAGCTCGAACAAAAAGGCAGGAACAACCTCTTCCACAGGCTTTGCGCTTACCGCCGAGGCTAAAGCCCTTGCTGCTAATTTTGTGAGTAATAAAGGCAAATTACCATGGCCTGTTGAAAAAGGTGTTGTTAAATTAGGTTATGGAAAACAGCCACATCCGGTTGTAAAATCAGTAACAATACAAAGTAATGGCGTAAGAATAGCGACGGAAGAGCAAGCCAATGTACGTGCTGTTTATGACGGGGAAGTATTGGCGGTTCAGGCTATGAAAAGAGGAAATTTAACGGTATTGATTCAGCACGGAAATTACATTACAGTCTATAAGAACCTTGCAAAGGTCTTTGTTAAAAAAGGTGATAAAGTTAAAACCAAGGAAAATATTGGTCAGGTATTTACAAACTCCTCAAATGGTGAAACCGTACTAAGTTTTAGTGTTTTTAGAGAATCTAAAACTCAAAATCCGGCAGAATGGATTTATAAGATGTGACAAACAACTTGTTTGTCATTCTGAACTTGTTTCAGAATCTCATTAATTAGCGTCAAATTGAGTCTGACGGAACGTAATAACAAGATAATTTCAATGTCTAATCTATAAACAAGGCCCTTAATTCTGTTGCATCCTTGGGCTTCATTTTTCCTGCTAATACCAAACTTAATTGTTTACGCCTCAAAGCCCCATCAAACCTTATCTTCTCTATTTTAGTTTCTGGTATTAATTCCGGAATTCTTACTGGACGACCGGTTTCATCAACGGCCACAAAAGTATAAATAGCTTCATTAGCCTTGGTTCTCTCTCCGGATTCCCTGTCTTCAGTCCAGACATCGATATAGATCTCCATAGAACTATTAAAGGCACGAGACACTTTAGCCTCAACAGTAACTGCACTTCCTAAAGGAATGGCTCTGTTAAAAGCTACATGATTGACAGATGCTGTTACAACAATACGCCTGCTATGTCGCCTGGCAGCGATACTGGCCGCACGATCCATTCTGGCTAGTAATTCGCCTCCAAATAAATTGTTCAATGGGTTTGTTTCACTGGGCAACACCAGGTCTGTCATTATGGTTCTGGATTCTTCAGGAGTTTTTGCTTTCATGATTTGTTTTTGAGATTGCAAAGATATATTGATTTACGATTGTGGAGTTACGATTTCCGAATTAATGAATAAAAGATTTAGGAAACAAAGCTCATTCTTAGAAATACCAGGCGTAAATCAAAATTTGTAAATCGTAATTAGTTAAGTTCTTTTACCAGCAACCAGGCATCACGATTGTGATTTATCCTGATCTTTCTAAGAGCTTTTAAAGCTTCGATTCTATCTTCAAAACTCTCGTAGACAACTTCATGCAAACCATATTTGTTCACACCAATTTTTCGGGCTTTGTACCCTAATTCCTGCAGTTGTTTCACTTTTTTAACCGAGTTCTCTTCAACTCTAAAAGCGCCAGCGACTATATGATATCGTCCTACCTGTTTATCTACATTTAAAGTTATGGCCGGAAGCGGATTTTCAATTATAAAGGTGGCTTCCTGAATTTTGTTTTCCAGTTGCCTGTTTGCTTCCTCTTGTGCCAGCTGGTTGTGCGTCTCGATTTGATTCACATAATATTTAGACATTCCCAGTCCGCCAATGGTTAAAGCAATAATTGCTATGGCTGCATAACGCAAATAAGGTCGTTCTTTGCGTTTTTCCGGAGTTATAATTAATGGAACAGCCTCTTCAAGTGCTTCAATCTCTTCTTTATAAACTTCACGAGTAACCGAAGGAGATACAAATTGTGAAAGCCCAAAGGAGTCGGTGAGATAATTTAAATGATACGACGGTTCAAATTGAATTTTACCATCTTCATTTAAAAAAATATCTCCAATATTATCAAAGGTAAGTGTTTCTCCCTGAATAAGATAAGATTTAAGATGCTTGATTCTCTTTTGTATTTTCTCTAAAGCAGCCTCAAACGGAATTTTCTCAACATCTGAAATATAATGCACTAAAAGCCCATCATTTTTCTGAATTTGCTCATTGAAAGAAACCACTTTTTTAGGCGGATAAAACGCATTGGTCGATTCATGTATTCTTGCAGATTCGCGTTGAGTTAAAAAAGCACCAAATTCAGGTACAACAACGCATTCATATCTGTAAAGTAAATCGCTTATGTAAGTCTCCAGTTGCATTGAAACAAAGTTAAAATAATTTGAATTCTATTAAAATTTATACCCAACTATTTATTAACAGACCAAAATTTACTTTCTTGCGGTTAAAATTTTTTAAATAGCTCATGACTGAAACTGATTTGCTATATATTCTCGCTTTGCAACACGTGCCAAAAGTTGGAGATATCACTGCAAAAAAACTGATATCTCATTGTGGTTCTGCTGAAGCTGTTTTTAAGGAAAAAAAGCATAACCTGGCCAAGATCGACGGAATTGGAACAGCTGTTTTAACTGAATTGTTTGACAGCTATCATCATGAAGAGGCGGAAAAGGAATTGAAATTTATTTTAGATAATGACATTACCTGCTTGTATTTTACAGATAATGACTATCCGGATAAATTGAAACATTGCATAGATGGGCCAATCCTGTTATTTAAATCGGGAAACATTGATTTAAAGCAACAACGAATCATTAGCATCGTTGGCACCAGAAAGATCACTACAAATGGGATTGCATTCTGCAAAAAACTGGTAGAATCACTGGTTCCTTTTGATCCGGTAATCGTATCTGGATTTGCTTATGGTACAGATATTACAGCTCAAAAAGAAGCTTTAAAGCACAATTTACAAACCATAGGATGTTTGGCTCATGGATTGAATCAGGTTTATCCTAAAGTACATAAGAAATATGTGGCTGAGGTTGAAAGGCATGGAGGTTTTTTAACCGAATTCTGGAGCACTTCTAATCCGGACCGAGAGAATTTTTTAAAACGTAACCGAATTATTGCGGGATTAAGCGATGCAACAATTGTGATTGAATCTGCCGAAAAAGGGGGAAGTTTAGTGACTGCAGATATTGCAAATTCGTATAACAGGGAAGTATTTGCGGTTCCCGGACGCACAACAGACAGTCAAAGTGTTGGATGTAATAATTTGATCAAATATCAAAAAGCGCATTTGCTGTCCAATCCTTTGGATGTGGCTTTTATGCTCAACTGGAAATTGGAAGATGAGGTTAAACCCGCTATACAGAAACAATTATTTGTTGAGCTGGATGATGATGAAAAAGTGATCTACAATTACCTCAAACAGAATGACAAACAACTTTTGGATATCATTGCTCTGGAATGCAGTATTCCAATATTTAAAACTGCCAGTATTTTATTGAATATGGAACTAAAAGGTGTGATCAGACCATTACCTGGGAAGTTGTTTGAGCTTATTTAATACCCAACCTTTTCTCTGACACGTTTTAAAACCTTATCCGCTACTTTTTTAGCTTTCTCGGAACCAACAGATAAGGCTTTATCAATTTCATCAAGATTATTCATGTAGTAGTTGTAAAGCTCTCTTTCTTTCCCAAACTTTTCAATGATCAAATCAAATAAGGCTTGTTTAGCATGTCCGTAGCCATAACCACCTTTTTCGTAATTGGATTTCATAGCAGTTACCTGGCCTTTATCGGCAATCAAACTGTAAATAGCAAAACAATTACAGGTTTTCCAGTCTTTTGGTTCTTCAAGTGGTGTACTGTCAGTAACTATAGACATGATTCGTTTTCGAAGTTTTTTATCATCAATAAATATATCGATCACATTATCCTTGCTCTTGCTCATTTTATCGCCATCAATTCCGGGAACCAGCATGGTATGCTCTTGAATATTAGCTTCGGGCATTACAAACGTCTCACCCATTTTGGCATGAAAACGAGAGGCTACATCGCGAGTCATTTCAATATGTTGCAACTGGTCTTTGCCAACGGGAATAATATGAGCATCATACAGCAATATATCTGCAGCCATCAGCATAGGATAGAAGAACAATCCCGAATTAACGTCTTCTAATCGGTCTGCCTTATCTTTAAAACTATGCGCCAATGTTAAGCGTTGATAGGGAAAGAAACAACTTAAATACCAGGCTAATTCAGTTACCTGAGGCACATCACTTTGCCTGTAAAAAACAGTCTTATTGATATCCAAGCCAAAAGCTAACCAGGTTGCAGCGGTAGAATAGGTATTTTGTCTCAAAGTTTCGGCATCTTTAATCTGAGTTAACGAATGCATATCTGCTATAAACAAAAAGGATTCATTATTAGAATTCCCAGACATTTCAATCGCGGGAATGATAGCTCCCAATAAATTTCCTAAATGTGGTGTTCCTGTACTTTGTACTCCTGTAAGTATTCTTGCCATTGTATATTTTCAATATGAGGACAAAGGTAAATTTTTTGACACAATGCTCAATAAAATTCTTTAGTTTTGGTTGGTATGATCGTGTTTAAATACATTTTTTGGGTGTTTTACAGAATCTGGTTTTATATTCTGGTAGCTTTACCCATCATTATACTGTTTCCTATACTTCTCGTATCCATTTCAAGGGAAAAATGGTATCCTTACTTTTTTAGACTGGCTCGTTTTTGGGCTAAATTTATTTTGATAGGAATGGGTTTTATCTGGAAGGTAAAACGCGAACAGAAACCAGAGATAAGCAAAAGTTATATGTTTATAGCAAACCACACATCCATGGTTGATATCATGCTTATGCTGGTTGCAGTAAGGAACCCGTTTGTATTTGTTGGTAAAAAGGAACTGGCTAAAATTCCGTTATTTGGATTTTTCTATAAACGTACGTGTATTTTAGTGGACAGAAGCGATGCCAGAAGCAGGCGCGCCGTGTTTTTAAGAGCACAAAGACGTTTAAAACAAGGGTTGAGTATTTGCATTTTCCCAGAAGGCTTAGTGCCGGAAGAACAGATTGTACTGACCGAATTTAAAGATGGTGCTTTTAGGCTGGCGATAAACCATAATATCCCAATTGTCCCGATGACCTTCCCGGATAATAAAAAACGTTTTTCATATACATTTTTCAGTGGTGGACCCGGACAAATGCGCGTTCATATCCATAAATTTTTAGATACCGAAGATTTAGAAATCAAAGACACGAAACGATTAAAAGACCAGGCATTTGAAATTATTTATAATGATCTAATAAAATATAATATCAAAAAAGCTACTCATGGCACTGAGTAGCTTTTCCTTCATCATTGCTCTTGCAATAACTATCTAACCAACTAAAAAACCTAAAACTTAATATTTAATCCGGAATACACACCAATAAAATAAGGTTTAAAACTTCCGGATGTATTATTGAATGTACTTATTTGATATTTAAACATTGGATCCACATTAAAACTCATATTCTTCGAGAAATTATAGTCTAACCCAAACCCAAAATTAGCACTGTAGCTAACATCATTTATATTATTGGCTTCACCTAAAATGGTGTTATCGCCTCTCAATTCATAGGAAACTTCATTATCACTTAATAAAAATGTACTAAAACCTCCCACAAATGAAAAGCCCACTTTTTTATCAGATAATCTGTATTTAATTTCAACAGGGATTTCAATAAATGTCATATCCTGATTTAAAAAGGCCATGGACTCTCCGGGAAGAATTGACGGACTTTGAACAAATCCTAAATTATTTCCGCTAACAAACGACAGGCTTTGTGCGGCATTATTTAACTTAATATTTCTAAACAGATTCGTATTTGCCGCAGAAGCATTCACATTTTCATAGATGATTATATCATTTGTAGTGTAGCCCAAATTAACTTTATTAACCCCGGACCTTACTGTTAATCTTTTTGTAACTGCATAGCTAACATTAACTCCGTAACTTAAATTGAAATCACCACTCTTATCATTATAAACCAACTGTTCGTGAATCGTTGATCCATCACCAAATGCATTAAAATAAACAGGGGCAAAATTGGGGCTAACTTGCCACCTGTTTAAGCTTTCTTTTTCTTCTTCATTAATGTCTTCAATATTTACAATAACATCTTCGGTTAATGGTATTTTTTCTTTTTCCTGCTCAACAATTAAGTCCTCAGGGGATTTATTATTGATAATATCTTGTGCTTTATTGCCTATGTCCTGAACTTTGCTTTCAGTTTCAGATGTAACAATTGCTTTTTGGCTTTGAACTTCTGTCAGTTCTTTTTCTTTTGATATCGCTTCTTTATTGACCGGCTTTTTGGCATTGTCTTTAACTTCTTCCAGAGCCTGATAATCTTTATTAGTAACCAGATTGGATGTATTTATTGAAGGACTTGCAGATATGTTCTTTTTTTGTTGAATTGCTTCTGAATTTTCGGTAGAATTAGTATTCTTAGAAATACCCGATTCAACTACAGCCTTATTTGTATCCGATATGTTTTGTACTTTTTCAGGATTAAGATTATTCTTGTTCGGGTTTTCTTTCGGACTTGTTATGCTCTCACTTTGAGAGTCGATAGTCGATTCTTCTGAAGCTTTTTCGTCAACTGCTACAGGAATGC
>CBDUIO010000089.1:0-8642 GCA_965367355.1 uncultured Flavobacteriaceae bacterium | reverse complement strand
TGAGAGTCGATAGTCGATTCTTCTGAAGCTTTTTCGTCAACTGCTACAGGAATGCTTTGTATAGGATCCTTTTGATCAAAAATCAAATTACCAACGGTTAAAAGTAAAATTAATGCAGCCGCAATCCCAGCTAATTTCCACCAGATAGGAATGACCTTTCTGTCATCTTTCTTTTGATTGAGCCTAGAACTGATCTTATCCCATACAGCATCATCAGGAATTGCCTCAAAATCCTTGAGTTTCTCCTGAAAAATTCTGTCTAAATGTTTTTTATCTCCCATTATAACAATTGAGATTGCTCTCCTGTTTTATAATTTTCAATTTTTTCCTTTAATATCGATCTGGCTCTAGCCAGATTAGATTTTGATGTCCCTGTTGTTATTTTCAGCATGTCCGCCACCTCTTTGTGGGAATAACCATCTAAAACGTATAGATTAAAAACCAACCTATATCTGTCCGGCAATTCCTGAATTATCTTAAGCAAATAATCAATACTTATATCATCTTCAATTTCTACGGAAACATCCTCTATATTTTCTTCATTAACTAGTTTAAAAACTCCTTTTTCCCTGTAACGCTGTAAAGCAGTATTAATAGTTATTCTTTTTAGCCAACCTTCAAATGAACCTTTGTGATTATACTGATCAATTTTATTAAAAATAGTCACAAAACTATCTTGCAGATTGTCTTCAGCCTCTGCATAATTCCTTGAGTACTTTAAGCAAATAGAAAACAATTTGCTCGAAAAGAGCTTATATAGTTGACTTTGTGCTTTAGTATCATTTTTTTTACAATTACTTATGAGTTGTTCTAAACTCAAATTCTTATGTTTAAAATTAATGCCTGTTTATTCTTCAACTAAAATTTCATAAATTAAAAATTCATCTTCATCATTCTCATTAACACCTGTCCAAAACTTAAAGATATAAGAACCATATTCCATAGGTTTAAAATTAAAGGATCTTTCTATTAAGTTATCATCTACGGGTTCACAATTAGAATTTTCAAAAACCTGATTTATTACAGCCACTATTCTGGTGCTATCTTCGGCCATATAATAGAGATCGTGAAACACATGACAGGTCGATTGATTAAAGTAAGAATAGCTTATAGTGTGAATTTCACCATAGGTAAAACTATCTGGCATGCTTACACTTTCTATTGGAATAAATTCATAATGAAAATTATAAGAATCATCATCCAAACTGCATGACCAGAATGAAAATGAGAGAAAACATAACAAAAACAGTTTTTTCATTAAGCGTCAATTTTTAAACATTTATTGTTACTTATAGATACAAAAGTTATAAAAAGGTTGCGTAAAAATTAAAAAAATCCCGAATTTTCGGGATTTTCATTTTATTTCTTGGCTTTGATAGCATCCTTGATTTTTTCCTCAAGTTCGTCCATGAGTTCCGGATTGTCTTTTATTAAGGCTTTCACAGCATCTCTGCCCTGCCCAAGCTTAGTCTCATCATAACTAAACCACGAACCACTTTTTTTGATTATCTCGAATTCCACAGCAAGATCCAATATTTCTCCTACCTTACTGATGCCTTCACCATACATGATATCAAACTCGGCTGTTTTAAAAGGTGGTGCCACTTTATTCTTGACAACTTTAACCCTCGTTTTGTTTCCGGTTACGTTGCCATCAGTCTCTTTAATTTGTGTCGATCTTCTTATATCCAGACGTACAGATGCATAGAATTTAAGAGCATTTCCACCGGTTGTTGTCTCCGGGTTTCCAAACATAACACCAATCTTTTCACGCAACTGGTTTATAAATATGACTGTACAATGTGTTTTGCTTATAGATGAGGTCAGTTTTCTCAGAGCCTGAGACATTAAGCGTGCGTGTAATCCCATTTTTGAGTCACCCATTTCGCCTTCAATTTCACTTCTAGGTGTTAAAGCAGCTACAGAATCAATAACTACTATATCTATAGCACCGGAACGGATCAGGTTATCGGTAATTTCCAATGCCTGCTCTCCATTATCGGGTTGTGATATGATCAAATTCTCAATATCTATGCCTAAATTTTTTGCGTAAAATCTGTCAAAAGCATGTTCAGCATCAATAAAGGCTGCAATACCTCCAGCCTTTTGGGCTTCGGCAATAGCATGTAATGTTAAGGTTGTTTTTCCTGATGATTCCGGTCCATATATCTCAATAACCCGTCCTCTTGGATAACCTCCAACACCTAAAGCTATATCCAATCCAAGTGATCCTGAAGGAATGACTTCCACATCTACAATTGATTGGTCACTCATTTTCATTACGGTTCCTTTTCCGTATGCCTTATCTAACTTGTCAAGAGTTAATTTAAGGGCTTTTAATTTTGCATCTTTTTCGTTACTCATTTTAATTTTTATATCTAATTCGTGCTAAAATACTACTTCTTTTTTCTTATAACAATTTTTTTGACGCAACCTTTTTATACTTTCTGCATCTACTTTTTATTAAGGGGAAAAATTGCTATGAAAAGAGTATAATTAAACTTCATTATTGATGTTCAGATTAAAGATAATGGAGTTTTTTATACTATTCCTCAATGTGATAAGATTTTTGTCAACTTATATAAAACAAAAATTTTGAACCAATGAAATTTTTTAAAAAAACGCTATTTAACAAGAAATTAGGTGTTTCAGTTGCGATAAGTGTCAATGGCAATTGTAAAGCCGATGGTGGTTAACTCTTATTCTTTTTTTATAAAAATTTAAAAAAAGTTAAATAACGAGTTAGTCTGAAAAGGAGCATTTTGTAATTACAAAATGCTTTTTTTGTTTTGTATTTTGAAGTAAAATGATCGTATTGTTTAAAAACATTACATTTGCAAAAAAATAATTGGTATGCAATCTATAGAATTAATGGCTCCTGCCGGAAGTTTTGAATCCCTTCAAGCGGCTCTTGATAACGGTGCTGATTCTGTATATTTTGGTGTTGAGCAATTGAATATGAGGGCAAGGGCATCAATTAATTTCACTTTAGATGATCTTCCGGAAATCTCCCGAAGATGCAAAGCGAAGAATGTTAGAACGTATTTAACATTAAACACAATTATTTACGATCATGACCTCTTCATTGTCAAAACCCTGGTTAAAAAGGCAAAAGAAGTGGGTATTTCTGCGGTAATCGCCATGGATCAGGCTGTAATTGCAATTGCAAGGGAAGTAGGACTGGAAGTTCACATATCAACACAAATAAATATCACCAATATAGAAACGGTTAAATTCTATGCAATGTTTGCGGATACGATCGTTCTTAGCCGAGAATTAAGTTTGCGTCAGGTTAAAAAAATAACAGAGCAAATAGAAAAAGATCAAATTAAAGGTCCGGCAGGAAAGTTAGTTGAAATTGAGATCTTTGGGCATGGGGCGCTTTGTATGGCGGTTTCAGGGAAGTGTTATATGAGTCTTCATTCTCAAAATTCATCGGCCAATAGAGGTGCCTGCAAACAAAATTGCAGAAAGAAATATACAGTTATTGACCAGGAAACCGGTTTTGAAATGGAGCTTGATAATGAATACATCATGTCACCTAAAGACCTTTGCACTATTGATTTTTTAGACCAGGTAGCAGATGCAGGAATAAAAGTTTTGAAAATAGAAGGGCGAGGTCGGGCTCCGGAATACGTTGCTAAAGTGATAAAATGTTATCGGGACGCCATTGATAGTATTGCAGATGGAACGTATGATAAAGAAAAGGTAATTTCCTGGATGCTTGAACTGGAAAAAGTTTATAATCGTGGATTTTGGAATGGATATTATCTTGGTCAGAAATTAGGAGAGTGGAGTAAAGGATCAGGGTCACATGCCACACAGAAGAAAGTCTATATTGGCAAAGGCATGCATTTCTATACAAAATCTAAAATAGGTGAATTCAAAATAGAAGCTTACGATATCGCTATTGGAGATACTATCTTAATAACCGGACCCACTACTGGAGCTCAAGAGATGGAAGTGAATGAAATGCTGGTCAATGATCAAAAACTGCAAAAAGGAAAAAAAGGGGATTCAATTACAATTCCTTTAAAATTCAGAATCAGACCTTCAGATAAATTATACAAGATCGTTGAAAACAAAGTGGAAGCTTAATGGTAGTAGTTACACTTCAGCGAAACAAGTGCATTGGCTGCAATTATTGTGTTGAGCTGGCGCCAAATCAGTTTCAAATGTCTAAAAAAGATGGTAAATCTGTTTTGTTACGATCAGAAGACAAAAAAGGGTTTTTTACAATTAAATCAAATGACGACTTTATTTTTGACGACTGTGATAAAGCCGCCAAAGCTTGTCCTGTCAAGATAATCAGTGTTAAATCCATTTAAAAAAGTTATCTTATTTCTTTATTTTTAAGTAATTAGAATAATCTTATCTTTACAAGCTAAAGGATGTTTAGTTTGTGATTTCCATGTTAATGGAAAACGTATTGAATCAAACATAATTATTAATCGTCTTCTGAGAATCTTAGATTTCATCAGAATCAATATATAAAAACATATGGCTTGTAACAGTTGTACAACTGATAAGAAAGGGCTGCCAAAAGGCTGTAAAAATAATGGAACATGCGGAACAGACAGCTGTAACAAATTAACTGTTTTTGACTGGCTTTCAAACATGTCACTTCCTGAAGGTGAAAAACCTTTTGATTATGTTGAGGTTCGATTTAAGAACGGAAGAAAAGTTTACTACAAGAACACAGAGAATTTAACTTTGGCTATTGGAGATATAGTAGCCACACAAGCACAATCTGGTCACGATATAGGCATGGTAACCCTTACAGGAGAATTGGTAAGAGTTCAAATGAAACGCAAGAACATTGAGATTGATGGTGAAGAGGTTTTAAAAATATACAGAAAAGCGACTCAAAAAGACATTGATATTTGGAGCTCTTCGCGAGATAAAGAGGAGGCAATGAAAGTTAAAGCGCGTCAATTTGCAATCGATCTTAGACTGCAAATGAAGATCTCTGATATTGAATTTCAAGGAGATGGCAGTAAGGCAACTTTTTACTATACCGCTGAAGAGCGGGTAGATTTTAGGGAACTGATCAAACTTTTTGCCCGAGAGTTCAGGACCAGAATAGAAATGAAACAAGTTGGGTTCAGGCAGGAAGCATCGAGACTTGGCGGAATTGGGTCTTGCGGAAGGGAATTATGTTGCTCTACCTGGTTAACCGATTTCAGGTCGGTTAGTACATCGGCTGCGCGATACCAGCAACTTTCTCTTAATCCTCAAAAACTAGCCGGACAATGCGGTAAACTTAAATGCTGCCTGAATTATGAGTTAGATGCCTATATGGATGCCTTGAGGGAATTCCCAAAAACAGATGTCAAATTATACACAGAAAAAGGGAAAGCAGTTTGTCAGAAAATTGATATTTTCCAGGGGTTTATGTGGTTTACATATGAGGGTGAATGGACCAACTGGCATAAATTAACAGCTTCACAGGCCAACGAGATACTTGAACTTAATAACAAAAAAGAAAAAGTAGCTAGTTTAGAAGAATATGCTACAGAACTTATTGAAGATACTAAAACCGAATTTGAAAATGTTGTTGGTCAAGACAGTTTAACTCGATTTGATAGTCCAAAACCAAGATCAAAACGTAGAAATAATAAGAACAGAAATAGAAAAAGAAAACCTCGACAAAACAATAATAAGAATGCGAATTAATATAGTTTTAGGGTTTTTATTGTTTTGTTTAACTCTAAGTTCATGCGACCAGAACAGGGTTTTTGATGAATATCAATCTTTGCCAAATAAATGGAATAAAGATTCGATTATTACGTTTAATGTTGCACCGCCGGATTCTATAAACACATATAACGTGTATGTGAATTTGAGAAATACCAGTGATTATAAATACAGCAATCTGTTTTTAATAGTCGCTACTAAATTCCCAAATGGCAAAGTAGTAACAGACACATTAGAATATAGAATGGCCAAACCCAATGGGGAATTTTTAGGAACGGGTTTTACAGACATAAAAGAAAATAAACTCTGGTATAAAGAAAATGTTGTTTTTGAAGAGGAAGGAGATTATTTGTTTTCAATAAGGCATGCCATGAGAGAAAATGGAAAGGTGGATGGAATAGTAGATCTTGAAGGCATTACCGATGTAGGATTAAGAATAGAAAGGATTAATATTAAATAATTAGTTTATGAGAGATCTTGTTTCACCACTCGCGGAAAACATGTTACAGGATTTTATCAAGAAGGTTTTTTAGATTATGGCAACAAAAAAACAAGCAAATACTTCTTCCGATTTTAGCAGGTACATAAAGTGGTTCTGGATACTTTTTTTGTCCGGAGTACTAGGATTGATACTTATTTTTTCTCTGGCCTCAATGGGTGCTTTAGGTGAAATGCCGGATCACACGCAATTGGAAAATCCGGAAACCAATTTGGCAACAGAGATCATTTCTTCTGATGGATTAACACTTGGTAAATTCTATTTCAATGATAACAGAACGCCTGTCGCCTATGAAGAGTTGCCAACGCATTTGGTTGATGCACTTATTGCCACTGAGGATGCCAGATTCCATGATCATGCGGGAATTGATGCAAGAGGTACTGTTAGAGCATTTGCTTTCATGGGGAGTAAAGGTGGTGCCAGTACCATCTCTCAACAACTGGCAAGGCAATTATTTGTAGGTGTTCGATCAAAAAGCAAACTGGAGGCTGTGACCCAAAAAGTTAAGGAATGGGTAATTGCTTTGCGTTTAGAGCGTCAGTATACCAAAGAAGAAATCATTGCTCAATACTTCAACATCTATGATTTTGGAAATAATGCCGATGGCATCAGAAGCGCTTCAAGAATTTATTTTGGAAAGGAACCCAAAGAAATAGACCTGAGAGAATCTGCAATGCTTGTTGGGATGTTCAAAAATTCGTCACTCTATAACCCAAGACGTAATCCTGAAGGTGTTAAAAACAGAAGAAATGTTGTTCTGGGCCAAATGGAAAAATACGGTTATATAAATGAAAAAGTCAAAGATTCAATTAGGCAAATGGATCTGGGGTTGAATTATTCTCCGGAATCACATAACGAAGGAATTGCAACTTATTTTAGAGAGTATTTACGAGATTTTATGAAGGATTGGATTAGAAACAATCCGAAGGCCGATGGCTCTAAATATGACCTTTACAGTGATGGTTTAAAAATTTACACCACAATTGATTCACGCATGCAGGCCTATGCAGAGGAAGCAGTTGCACGACACATGCCAAGGTTACAGGCAGAGTTCTTTCATCAGAATACGCCTAACAGAAATCCAACAGCTCCTTTCCTTGAATTAGATAATGCCGAGATCAAAGATTTAATGGATCGTTCTATGAGGCGTTCAGAACGATGGCGAGTCATGAAAAAAGAAGGTAAAACAGATAAGGAAATTATCAAGTCCTTTGATACGCCTACTAAAATGAGAATTTTTTCATGGGATGCACCGGGAAGAGAGATCGATACCATCTTAAAACCGATCGATTCCATGAGATATTACAAATCATTTCTACAACCGGGAATGATGTCTATGGATCCACAAACAGGACATGTAAAAGCCTGGGTTGGCGGCATGGATTATAAGCATTTTCAGTACGACATGGTTAAACAAGGGAAACGTCAGGTAGGCTCAACCTTTAAACCCTTTGTCTATGCAACAGCAATAGATCAGCTTCATTTATCACCATGTGATGAGTTCCATGATATACCGTTTTGTATTGAAAAAGGGAAATACGGGAATACAGAAGAATGGTGCCCTAAAAATTCGGGCGAGAAATATGGAGGAACCAGAACTTTAAAGAATGCTTTGGCGAATTCTGTTAATACTATTACGGCTCAATTAATGGATAAAGTAGGACCACAACCCGTTGTTGATCTGGTAAAAAAATTAGGAGTTGAATCAGAGTTACTCCCGGTACCATCCATTGCACTGGGAACACCAGACTTAAGCGTCTATGAAATGGTAGCGGCTTACAGTGCCTTTGCGAATAAAGGCGTGTATACAAAACCGGTCATGGTAACCAGTATAGTGGATAAAAATGATACGGTTTTATATCAGTTCTCTCCTGAAAGCAGAGATGTATTGAGTGAAGAGGCCGCCTATGTTACTGTTAAATTATTGGAAGGCGTAACACTTGGAGGTTCAGGGATCAGGCTGAGGACCACGGGAGCAGAAAGATATAAACCGGAATTTAAAGAAATTATTACAGGATATCCATACCAGTTCACCAATCCAATTGCAGGAAAAACGGGGACTACCCAAAACCAGAGTGACGGTTGGTTTATGGGCATGGTACCTAATTTGGTAACAGGGGTCTGGGTTGGTGCAGAAGACAGATCTGTTCATTTTAAGACCATTACTTATGGGCAAGGCGCATCTATGGCATTGCCAATATGGGGCATGTATATGAAAAGCTGTTATGAAGATGCGGAATTGGGTATATCTATAGAAGATTTTGAAGAACCTGCTAATTTATCAATACGCGTTAATTGCGATACAGATGATGATACCATTAAAGAGGAGCCTGTCATTGAGTATGGTGTTGATGAGCTGGATATGTAAAATTCCTGTTAATCCCAATTGAAATCTGGAAGGAATCTTTTTATATCGTGTAAATTAAATCAATTGTCATTTCGACAG
>CBDUIO010000088.1:0-8680 GCA_965367355.1 uncultured Flavobacteriaceae bacterium | reverse complement strand
TTGAGTGGAATGAATAAAAAAACCACTCGATCGAGTGGTTTTTTTATTCTATATACAATGTTTCATTAAGCCTTCGCTTCTTTAGCGCAACATTTCATTTTGCAGTCTGCTTTACAGGCTGTTTCCTTTCCGTTAGTTTCCTTGGCTTCTGCCTGGTCAACTTTTTTATCATCGGCTTCAAATTCCTCAACGGTTTTCATATTCTTTACAGAATAGGTTTCTCCGGTCTTTTTAACGGTCTCTATTAAAAGATCCGGGTTTACTTTTTCAACATCATATTCAACCATTGCTAATTTCTTGTCAAAATCTACTTTAGCAGATTTAACACCTTCCATTTTAGCGATCTTCTTTTCAATTGTTGCAGCACAACCAATGGCACAAGTCATACCTTCAACTGTAAATTCAGCTTTAGCATAAGTTGCATCAGGGTTTAATTCTTTAACCTCAGTAGTTTCTGTTTCTACAGTTTTAACTTCCGGTTTTGCATCATTCTTACAAGCCATTATAAAGGCAACCATCATTGTAAGAGCAAGGATATTTCTAAGTGTTTTCATAAGTATTAAATTATTTAAGTCCTTAACGGATATTATATCTTTTTATTTGCTGCAAATCTAATAAATTATTCTTTACATAAATAATTAAGATTAAGGCAAAAAAGATCCGAAGCTATTAACTTCGGATCTTAAATTATTGTATTTATATAATTTTTCTAGTTAAAATCCTCAGCTGTTACACCTTCATTGACCTTCACATTAGAAATATTCATTAAAATGGTCTGTGGTCCCGCTTTAATAGCTGTATTGTAAGGATACTGAACATTACCTACCGGTGAGTAGTTTGAATAGTTCACTACAGATGTCATGGATTGTCCCTGAGCTTCAACAGTAGTTTCAGTGCGATTCAATAAGCCCGTTTCTACATCGTAATATCTGAATGTCGGATTCTTTCCATTATCAACTTTTACTTTGTAAACATCTTTACCATCAATGGTTGTGATGCTTTCAAGGCTAACTTTAGACATGTCATAATACAATTCCGGGAAGATAGAATTTTCACCTTTTTTTGATGCAATTTCTTCTTCAGTCATGTCTCGTTTCATTCCTTGTTGCTCAGCATAACCGGTTTCACCATTAAAACGTTGTTTCATGATCACTCCCATTCCTTCTGCCGACATTTCCATAGATTCCTTATTAGGAGTCATGACTTTCATTTCTGCAGTTAATGGTAGAGGTACACCTTCAATTGTAACATCAGCTGAAATTAAAAATGACTTAACACCTTTTGCATTATCTGCTCCACCAATGGCGTTGATGTAATTATTCAATACAGTCTGCGCTGTAACACCATCAGGAATTGGTTTTGAGAATTCAGGTTTATCAGTTGGGTTCGCATATTTATCGAAATACTTGATTGGAATCCCTGTTTTTTCCAGATTACCAATAACGTCACTTCCTTTACCAACAACTATAACTCTGGCATTTTGAGGTTTAAAGTAAGTGTTAGCTACTCGCTTCACATCCTCGGCAGTTACGGCGTTTATCTTTTTTAAATACGTTGTATAAAAATCGGCAGGAAGATTTTCAGTTTTAATATTTAAGGCATAACGTGCAATTGTTTCCGGTCTTTCCAAAGCCAACACGAAATCACCTGTATATTTTGCTTTAGCATTTTTAAGCTCATCAGCAGTGACCAATTCTGTTTTTATTTTGTTGATCTCCTTTAATGTTTCCACAACTGCACTATCTGTTACTGCATTTCTAACAGCAGCTCCGGCAGAAAATCTTGCGGCATATTTATCAGACCCTACTGAAGATCGTGCTCCATAAGTATAACCATGTTCTTCACGAAGATTCATGTTAAGATAACTGTTGAAACCACCACCTAATATTTTATTGGCAATTAACACCGCATGATAATCCGGGTGATTCATTTTTAAATCCACGTTATTAGTCAATGAAATGTTTGATTGCACTGCATTTGGCATGTCTACAAAATTGATCTGCGTGTATTGAACATTAGTATTTGGAGAAGGAACAGGATTCGAAACATCAATAGACTTTTCCCAGCCACCAAAATAGTCCTTGACCTGCTTTTTAACAGTTTTAAGATCAACATCTCCTACAACCACCAAATAGGCATTGTTTGGAGTAAAATATTTTTGATAAAAGGCTCTAACGTTATCTAAAGTGACGTTATTAACAGACTCTTCTGTTAAAAACTCTCCATACGGATGTTTTACTCCATATGATAATGCTCCTCCAACACGATCGGCAACGGCATCCACACTTTTTTCCTGAGATTTAAGGTTTTCAAGCAATTTATCTTTTTCTTTTTGGAATTCCTCTTCGGTTAAAAGTGGATTTATTGCTCCATCGGCCATTAACTGCATTATTCTATCAGCATATTTACTCAGAGCTCTTGCATAAGCACTTTGTGATCCAAAATTAAGGCTGGCCCCAAGAAAATCTATCTCTTCGTTAAAATCATCTTTTGAAATGCTTGTTGTACCATTTCCTAACATGGCGCTCAATAAACTGGCAACACCTGCTTTTTCTCCTTCTGTAATTGGAGGATTATCTATTGTTAATGTATAGGATACTCTTGGTAATTTATGGTTTTCAACTACTAGTACTGTTAATCCGTTCTTTAGTTGAAATTCACTAGGTACTTCTAAAGAAATTTTTGGTGCCGGACCTGGTTTTGGTTGTTGAGATCTGTCTATTTGAGCAGTTGCTCCTATGGACAAAACAAACAACGTAATAAATGCAAATATTTTAGTTTTCATTTGTATATGTTTTCTTTTCATTTTTTAATTATTGATCTTTTGATTCAGGCAGATATTCTAGTATCAATCTTTGATTTGGATTTATATATTTCTTTGCCACATTTTGAATATCTTCACGAGTAATAGATCTGTAAATATTGATCTCATTATTTATTAGGTTGGTGTCTCCATAAAGCATGTAGTATCTTGCTAATGAATTAGCAATACCTTCAACACTTGAATTGGAATTCACAAACTGATTTTCAAACTTATTCTGAAGTTTTTGATAGTCCTTTTCAGAGATTAATTCATTTTGAACTTTTACAACCTCTTCATCAATTTCATCAATTAAAGATTCCAAGGAATTTTCACCCAATGGCAATCCGTATAGAATGTACATACCATAATCTTCCTGACTTATATTAAAGGCGCCAACCTGAAGAGCCATTTTTTTGTCATCAACGATCTTTTTATATAGTTTCGATGATTTTCCATCACTCAGGTATGTAGAAAGCATATCTAGAACATAGGCATCTTTTTCCTTAAAACCTGGAGTTCTATAAGCAGCAACAACAGCAGGGATCTGAATATTAGGATCATATGCTTTTGCTTTTATGGTTTCAGTAATTGGATCTTCCTTTTCAAAATTCCTTACAATGTCCTCACCTCTTGGAATTGGACCAAAGTAATCTTTTACCATTTTTTTAGTTTTGGCAATATCAATATCTCCTGCGACAACCAAAACTGCATTGTTAGGGACATAGAATTTCTTGTTAAATGCCTGGAACTCTTCTAAAGTAGCGGCATCCAGATGGTCCATTTCACCAATTGTTGTCCATCTGTAAGGATGTTTTTTGAACATGTTCTTTTTAACATTCTCTATAAATCTTCCATAAGGCTGATTATCTACTCGAAGACGTTTTTCTTCTTTTACAACTTCATTTTGTGTATCTACACCAATTTGATTGATTATAGGGTGCAATAAGCGTTCTGACTCCATCCATAATCCCAATTCTAAACTATTAGATGGAAATACTTCGTAGTAATAGGTTCTGTCATCTGTAGTGTTGGCGTTATTGCTTCCTCCATTAGAAGTTACAATTGTGAACCATTCTCCGCGTTCAATATTTTCGGTTCCTTCAAATAAGAGGTGTTCAAAAAAGTGGGCAAATCCAGTTCTTTCCGGATTTTCGTCTTTTGCTCCAACGTGGTACATCACAGAGGTCGTAACTACCGGAGCAGTATTGTCTTGGTGTAGTATAACGTGCATTCCGTTATCTAAATCGTACTCTTCAAATTTAACTTCTTGTGCTATTGCAGTAGTAACAAACAATACTAAAGAAGCTAATGTAAATAAGCTTTTTTTCATTCTTAAAGTTTTTATGGTTTTGTTTCTCAATATATGTCTGTAAGATTTTTATTATGTTACAGGGTAAGCAAAAATAATAATATAGATGACTTTTAAAAGATTAATTACTAAATATTTAACATCAAATTATAAAAATGTCAATTTTTTTACGAACTTTAAATCAAATACTAACCAACTAAAAGATAGATACTATGAGAAAGTTGTCCATGCCAATGCGATTTGGATTAGTTATTAGTGGAGGTTTAATAGCTTCATTTTTAATGCATTCTCTATTTAATGCACATACAAATCCGTTATATAGTATGTTAAATGTTGTTATAACCGGATTTGGTATTTTTGAAACCATACGTTATTCCAAATTAGAACAAGGGGCAAATTTTTCATATTCAAGCGGATTTATTGCAGGGTTGGTTGCAGGAGCTATTGCGACTATTATATTTACTATTTTCTTTTTGTTTTATGTTACTGAGATCAATAAGGAATTTCTTCCGGAATTATTAGAATTTTTTAAAGGGGATTACGAAATTGGGCCAGGTATGGTCACTTTTGTGGTCGCTATTATGGGATTTGCAACAACAGTAGTTATGACGCTAACACTTATGCAATACTTTAAAATTAGTAAGAAGCAATCTTCAAAATAGAAAATTGGTTTGCAGTTTAATTAATTAGCTGTATATTTGCACTCATTTTTGAACAAAATAATTAAATAAACGTTACGCTATGTACGCAATTGTAGAGATAGCAGGGCAGCAATTTAAAGTTGCAAAAGACCAAAAGGTATTTGTTCATCGTTTAGCCACAGAAGAAGGAAAGAAAGTATCTTTCGATAATGTTCTTTTATTGGCAGATGGTGACAAAGTTACTGTTGGCGCCCCAGCTATAGACGGAGCTCAGGTTGGAGCAAAAGTCTTAAAGCACCTTAAAGGTGACAAAGTAATCGTCTTTAAAAAGAAAAGACGAAAAGGTTACAGAGTGAAGAATGGCCACAGACAGGCCTTATCTGAAATCGTAATTGAAGAAATCATAGCTTCAGGAGCTAAAAAAACAGCTCCGGTTAAGAAAGAAGCTAAGAAAGCTGATCCAGTAAAGAAAGAAACTAAAAAAGTGGAAACTGTAGCTAAAGCTGTAGCGCCTAAAGCTGCTGCTAAGCCTCAAGCGGTTAAAGCTGTAGTTAAAAAGGAAACTCCTAAAGCAAAACCTGCTGCTAAAAAAGCAACAGGAAAAGCTGATGATTTAAAGAAGATTGAAGGTATTGGACCTAAAATTGCTGAAACATTGGTTGCTGCGGGAATTAGTACTTATGCAGATCTTGCAAAAACAAAACCAGCTAAAATTTCAGAGATCATTGAAGGAGTTCGTGGTAATCACGTTCCTGACACATGGCCTGAGCAAGCAAAATTGGCTGCGGATGGTAAGTGGGATGAATTAAAAGCATTACAAGATAAATTAGATGGTGGTAAGAAATAATATTTCTAACTGCTAGTATTAACAATAAAACCTTAAGACAATGGCTCATAAAAAAGGAGTTGGTAGTTCTAAAAACGGTAGAGAATCAGAATCGAAACGATTAGGTGTTAAGATTTTTGGTGGTCAAGCTGCTGTTGCAGGAAACATCATCGTAAGACAAAGAGGCACAACCCATCACCCAGGTGAAAATGTGTATTGTGCAAAAGACCATACTTTACATGCTAGAGTTGATGGCATAGTAAAATTCGCAAAGAAAAAAGATAATAAATCATACGTTTCTATAGAGCCTTTTGACGCCTAAGAAATAGATCATTATTCTTTAAAAAATAAATACCCTTTCCGGAAACAGAGAGGGTTTTTTATTTGCGATAAAACCCAAGAAAAACCCTTACTTTTATGCAAGGGTTTATATTAAAATGAGATGCTGAAAATCCCGATAGCTATCGGGACCGCATGATAATAATTTAATATCTGTAGTACTCAGGCTTAAAAGGACCTTCTTGTTTGACACCAATATAGTCTGCCTGGTCTTTACGAAGCTCTGTTAATTCAACACCTATTTTGGCTAAATGTAATTTTGCCACTTTTTCATCAAGATGCTTAGGTAGCATATATACGTTGTTCTCATAAGCATCCTTGTTTGTCCAAAGTTCAATTTGTGCCAGTGTTTGGTTTGTAAACGAGTTAGACATGACAAAACTAGGGTGACCTGTAGCACAGCCTAAATTAACCAAACGACCTTCGGCAAGAATGATTATGTCTTTTCCATTAACAGTATATTTGTCAACCTGTGGTTTAATAGTGTCTTTAGTATTACCAAAGTTTTTATTTAACCAGGCCATATCAATTTCATTATCAAAATGACCAATGTTGCAAACGATGGTTTTGTCTTTCATAGCTTCAAAGTGATGACCTTGAACGATGTCTTTATTACCTGTTGTAGTTATAACAATATCAGAATTAGCAACTACAGTTTCTAATCGTTTCACTTCAAAACCGTCCATTGCGGCCTGTAGTGCACAAATAGGATCAATCTCTGTAATGGTTACTATGCTTCCTGCTCCCTTAAATGAAGCGGCTGTACCTTTACCAACATCGCCATAACCGCAAACGGTAACTCGTTTTCCTGCCAGCATAATATCTGTAGCACGACGAATAGCGTCAACAGCACTTTCTCTACAACCGTATTTATTATCGAATTTACTTTTTGTTACCGAATCATTGACGTTTATCGCCGGCATTGGTAAAGTACCATTCTTAACACGCTCATAAAGCCTGTGTACACCAGTTGTAGTTTCTTCGCTTAATCCATTAATTCCAGAAGCCAGTTCAGGATATTTATCTAAAACCATATTGGTAAGATCGCCTCCGTCATCGAGAATCATATTTAATGGCTTTCTGTCTTCTCCAAAGAAAAGTGTCTGTTCTATACACCAGTCAAATTCTTCTTCTGTCATGTCTTTCCAGGCGTACACTGCAGTTCCTGTAGCAGCAATGGCAGCAGCAGCCTGATCTTGGGTTGAGAATATGTTGCATGAGCTCCAGGTAACCTCGGCACCCAATGCTTGTAAAGTTTCAATAAGAACAGCAGTTTGAATGGTCATATGCAAACATCCTGCAATTCGAGCACCTTTTAATGGTTGCGAATTCTTATATTCTTCACGTAAACTCATTAAACCGGGCATTTCTGCTTCGGCCAATTCTATTTCTTTTCTTCCCCATGATGCCAGTGATATATCTTTCACTTTATAAGGGACATAAGCAATTGTTTTTGTATTCATAGTTGTATATTTGTCTTTCATATTTTTTTCAATGCGCAAAGATAACTAATAACTTTTAGAATATTAAATGCCTCTCTACAAAACCATAATTCCTAATTCACAAACTATTGTTAAAATTTGGAAGATTTCAGAGTCTTTTGAAGAATTGCTGGCACCCATTTCATTAAGACCTGAAAGCTTACAAAGAGTATCCAGAATGAAATCCGGGATACACCAATGCGGATTTTTGAGTGTCAGGCATTTATTGGCTGAGTTTGGATATAGAGATAAGGATTTGTTCTATGATGATTTTGGTAAGCCACATTTAAAGGATGGTAAATACATATCAATTACGCATTCATTTAACTACAGTGCTATCATTGTAAGCGAGAATAAAGTAGGTATTGATATTGAAAAACAGCGTCCAATTATAACAAAAATTGCTTCAAAATTTGTAGGGTATGAATTTGATTATTTAAAAGATGATAAGAAAGATTATGTAAAGGAATTGACGGTAATTTGGTGTGCTAAGGAATCCTTGTTTAAATTATTTGAAACTCAAGGACTGAGTTTTAAACAACACATTTTTGTAATTCCATTTACTATTGAAGATGGATCAACAGTGAGTTGGATTGATTATAAGTCGCAAAAAAAAAGATATAATATCCACTTTACAGAATTTGATGGATTTACCTGTGCTTATGCTCTGGAATAAATGGATGAGATTTATAAAAACATATTGAATTCAGTTGAAAAAGGTGAAAAACTATTAGCCGTTTTAATTGATCCCGATAAAATAGAGATCAATATATTGCCCGATTTTATTGGAAGAATTAATAATTCAATAGCTACTCATATTTTTGTAGGAGGAAGCACTGTTAAAGAGAAAGATTGCGACACAGTTGTTGCTCATATTAAAAAATGCACAAAATTACCAATAGTACTTTTCCCGGGAGATATTACACAAATTACAAATAAAGCTGATGCCTTATTGTTCTTATCATTAATTTCAGGAAGAAATCCTGATTACTTAATTGATAAACATGTTCGGTCAGTTCCTAAATTAAAGAAGACTGACCTTGAAATTATTTCAACCGGCTATATATTAATTGAAAATGGAAAAGAAACTTCTGTTCAAAAAGTGACCAATACCAGTCCAATCCCAAGAAAAAATATTAAAGAGATAGTAAATACTGCAATTGCCGGTGAACTTTTAGGTTTGAAGTTGATTTATTTGGAAGCCGGAAGTGGAGCAACAAAACCCGTAACATCAGAAATAATCAACGAAGTAAAAAAGAATTTGAATGTTCCATTAATAGT
>CBDUIO010000087.1:0-8720 GCA_965367355.1 uncultured Flavobacteriaceae bacterium | reverse complement strand
GAAAGTACAGACGTAGCGAACGTTTATATAGTTAATGGTCTTATGGAGTCGGTTCTTAACAACCTTCAGAAAATTGAAGATCTTAGGGTGATTAGTCGTACTTCGGTAGAAAAATTTAGGAACAATCCTAAAACAATTCCTGAAATAGCCAAGGAATTAAATGTGGCCTATATTGTTGAAGGCAGTGGACAGAAAATAAATGATAAAATTCTTTTGACCATTCAATTGATTGAGACCTCTACAGATACGCATCTTTGGTCAGAACAGTTTGAAAGGAACACCTCTGATATATTTGATCTTCAAAGGGAAGTTGCAAAAAAAATAGTGGATAAAATTCAGGTAATAGTCACTCCGGAAGAACAGCAAAGAATTGATAAAAACCCTACTAAAAGTGTCATTGCCTATGATTACTTCTGGAAAGGCTTCGATCAGATAAACCAAGGAACAATTGAGGGGCTGGAGTCTTCAATAATCAGCTTTAAAAAAGCGATTGAACATGATAGTGCTTACGCTCGTGCCTATGCAGGAGTAGCAATGGCCTATTACTATCTGGATATCTTTAAAACTGTAAAGAAATATAAAGATGAAATAAATTATTATGCTGATAAGGCTCTCTTTTATGATTCAACTTTAGAACAAAGTTTAATAGCTAAATCTTTGTACTATCAGTCTATTGGTAAATGTGATTTGGCTGTTCCCTATTTAGAAAAAGCGTTGGAATACAATCCTAATTCAACATTAGCTTTGAATTATCTGTCGGATATTTACACATCATGCATTCCAAACACAGGAAAATATTTAGAAAATGCATTGAAGGTCATACAACTCGATATTGCCGCAAATGATTCTACTACAACAAGTATCAACTATTTGCATGTTAGTAATGCTTTTATCCAATCTGGTTTTGTTGATGAAGCAGAATTCTATATCAACAAATCATTGGATTATAATCCTAATAATATATTTTCTCACTATGTAAAGGCATATATTCAATATGCCACAAATAAAGACCTGGCTAAAACAAAAGAGCGATTAATTGCTATTTTAAAAAAAGATACGACCCGAATAGACGTTTTGCAAGAACTGGGTAAAATTTGTTACTACATGAGGGATTATCCAACGTCATTCAAGTATTTTAAAAAATTTACTGATACCCGAAAACAATATGGTCTTGATATTTTCCAGCATATGGATGCAGAAATTGGTTATGTATACCAAAAAAATGGACATATCGAGGAATCAAAGAAGTATTTTGAAGATTATAAAAATTATGTTGATACAAACTCTTCAATTTATAAAAATGTAGAATTGGCGATGTACTATTCTTACTTGGGAGAAACAAAAAAGGCAATGGATCACCTTAATAGATTTGCAGAAGATGAGGAAAATTATCATTACTGGACCATCCTTTTCCTGAAATTAGATCCTTTAATGGATAATTTAAAAGATGACCCGGAATTTGATAAAACTTTTAAAAAGTTAGAGTCCAAATTTTGGGAAAATCACAGAAGAATTAAAAATAATCTTCAGCAAAAAAAATTAATTTAAAAACTAACATATATCAGAATATAACATTCTATAAAGTCGTAAATTTGCACCTTAATTAATTCATACAAAAATGGACTACAGAATTGAAAAAGATACAATGGGCCAAGTAAAGGTTCCTGCAGATAAACTATGGGGAGCTCAAACAGAGCGTTCAAGGAATAATTTTAAAATAGGACCTCCCGCTTCTATGCCTTTAGAAATAATATACGGATTTGCATACTTAAAAAAAGCTGCTGCTTTCACGAACTGTGAATTAGGAGTTTTACCCATAGAAAAACGGGATTTAATCGCAAAAGTTTGTGACGAAATTTTGGAAGGAAAGCATGATGATCAATTCCCATTAGTCATCTGGCAAACCGGTTCCGGAACTCAGAGTAACATGAATGTTAATGAGGTCATTGCAAACAGAGCGCACCAGTTAGCAGGTAAGGTTGTAGGCGAAGGTGAAAAAACAATTCAACCAAATGATGAGGTTAATAAATCTCAGTCATCTAATGATACGTTTCCAACGGGAATGCACATTGCAGCTTATGAAAAAGTTGTCAAAACAACGATTCCCGGAGTAAGACAATTAAGAGATACCTTAAAAAAGAAATCGGAAGAATTCAAAAATGTGGTCAAAATAGGCCGAACACATTTAATGGATGCTACACCTTTAACTCTCGGTCAGGAATTTTCTGGTTATGTATCACAATTAGATCATGGTATAATAGCTTTAGAAAACACCTTACCTCATTTAAGTGAATTGGCTCTCGGCGGAACTGCCGTTGGTACTGGTTTGAATACCCCAAAAGGATATGCTAAACGAGTAGCAGAATTTATCGCTGAATTCACCGGATTACCTTTTATATCTGCTAAAAATAAATTTGAGGCTTTGGCTGCTCATGATGCCTTTGTTGAAACTCACGGCGCATTAAAACAGTTGGCTGTGTCACTAAATAAAATAGCTAACGACATACGAATGATGGCTTCCGGACCTCGTTCTGGAATTGGAGAGATCATCCTTCCCGCCAATGAACCTGGAAGTTCAATTATGCCGGGAAAAGTGAATCCTACTCAATGTGAAGCATTAACCATGGTTTGTGCTCAAGTCATAGGTAATGATGTAGCTATTTCTGTTGGAGGTACCCAAGGTCATTATGAATTGAATGTTTTTAAACCGGTAATGGCTGCCAACCTTTTACAGTCGGCCCAATTAATAGGAGACGCTTGTGTAAGTTTCGATATTAATTGCGCTGTGGGAATTGAACCAAACCATGATGTCATCAAGGAATTATTGAATAACTCTTTAATGCTGGTAACAGCTTTAAATACTAAAATAGGTTACTATAAGGCAGCTGAAATTGCAAATACAGCTCATAAAAATGGAACCACTTTAAAAGAAGAAGCTATTAACTTAGGATATGTCACTGCCGAAGAATATGACCAATGGGTAAAACCTGAAGATATGGTAGGCAATTTAAAATAATTGTATATTGCTATATGAGAAGGAAAATTTTTACTGTTTTTGTAATTCTGGCAAGTATATCTGTAACTGCCCAAACAACATTTAATAAATCGCAAACCATAACCTTAACGGGGACAGAAGGTGATGCACCCTATCCTATTGCCTCTGGTGATATAGATAACGATGGTTATCATGACCTTGTAGTAGGTACTGATCTTGGAGGCGCTATATTTTGGTTTAAAAATGATGGAAATGGCAACTTCACACAACAACCTACTGTCACAAATAGCTTAGCTAGAGTTATAGATATTGTTTTGGTTGATATTAATGGAGATACAACTCTTGATATATTAGCATCTTCATTTGAAAACGATAAAATCGTTTATTATCCTAATAATTTATCGAATCCCGGAACCTTTGGTTCAGAAATCACCATTGCATCTTCAATTGATGGGGCTACAGATCTTGATGTCGTTTTATTGAACGGAGATAGTTTTTTAGATGTAGTAGTCTCAGCCTTTAATGCAGACAAAATCGTTTGGTTTGCAGGTAATGGAGATGGTACATTTGGAACGGAAAATATGATGATCAATTCGATTGTAAAACCAGGAAGTTTCGACCTAAAGGACATAAACACTGATGGAGAACTTGACCTGGTCGTGGCTAACGCCATAAATATTGATAATGATCCTGGAATGAATACAAGTGTGATTGAAGTCTTCTTTAATTCGGGATTGACTTTTACCAAGGATACAAATTCTGTTACCAATGACAAAGATTATTTGTTCAATACATCATTTGAAGATATAGATTCTTCAAACAATAATGGAATTACATATGACATTTTAGCTACTGATATTTTTGGTAATCTGCTACATTACAACAGAAACGCATTGGGAAGTTATGATGAAACCACTATTTCCACAACCATTGCGAATCCTGCCTCTGTGGCAATGTACAATATCGATGACAGCCCTGATGGCTTAAAGGATATAATTCTGTCAAGCGGACAAAATGGTGTTGGTAACGATCTGGTTTGGTTTAAGAACAACGGTCTAGGAAACTTTTCTGCAGAAACTGTTATAGATGCCAGCCAGAGTAATACTTATAAATTCACTGTTGCCGATTTTGATAACGATGGTGATCTGGATATTGCAACTGCTGCCTATGGTGATGACCAAATAAGCATTTTCAATAATCAGAAAATTGTATTGAATACAGAAGAATTTGAAGATGAAATATTTCGTATATATCCCAATCCGGTGAGTAATCATTTACAGTTTGAAATGCCAAACTTTAATGAATCAAGATATTCAATATATTCTGTCGTTGGAAATAAGCTTTTAGGAGGTGAGTTGAATACTAATAGAACTATTGATGTAACTCACTTGAATCCAGGTATCTATTTTATTCAATTAGGCGACTCTCAAAAAGTTTATAAATTCTTAAAAAAATAAAAAGCCGATAGTTTAATATCGGCTTTCAAGTTAGTTAATCAATTAGGATATCTACTTCAGGGATAAAAAAGTAAATCCAAGCAATAGTAAAACTAATTAAACTCATATGCATTAACATATGTTAATTCTTATTTTAATGTAGATCTAATCCTGCTCAATTGAACAGGTGTGATATTCAGATATGCAGCAATTTGATACTGAGGAATTAAATTATCAATGTCTGGAATATTATTCTTTAAATCAATATAACGTTCTTTTGCGTCTTTAGATAAAATTTTAAGATGACGGTCTTCATTAATCGAAAAAACATGCTCAAGATATCCAACATATAATTTTAAAACATCAATATTTTCACTACTTATTTCTCGAATTTTATTAAAATTTATGGCAATGAGTTCACAATCAGTTAAAGCCTGATAGCAAAATAATGAAGCATTCTGTTTTAACAAGGCTGTAAATGAGGAGAACAAATCTATAGCTGTAAATAGGGTTTTGGTCACCTCTTTACCATTTTCCAACAGAATATAAGCCCTAACAACACCTTGAGTTAACATATAAACATTTTCAGGTTTTTCGCCAAAGTTAACAATAGGCGTATTAGCTTTACATTGTCTTAATGTACAGTGCTTCAGTAAATATTCAACATCTTTTTTTGATATAGCATGAAGTGAATTTAAATATTTATGAATAACCTCATTATATTCGATCATGATACTGCAGTTGATTATATCTTGTAGAAGATCAAATATAATCAAGGAATTGACTTTACAAAATTCTTGTCTCGATTATTCGACGAAAGTCAAATATTGAATTATAAATTACGAAAGTAATTGGTAAGATTCTTTTGCAATTTCTATTTCCTCGTTGGTTGGAATTACTAATATTTTGACTTTAGAGTTAGTTGAACTAATTTCTATGATATCCCGAGCTCGTTCATTATTCTTAATTAGATCAATGTCCATTCCTAAATAATCCATATCCTTACATATCATTTCACGAACTAGAATTGAATTCTCCCCTACACCAGCCGTGAAAACAATGCAGTCCACACCATTTAATGCAGCGGCATAAGACCCAATATATTTCTTAACCCGATATGCAAATATTTCCAGAGCTAATTGGCATTCTTTGTTTCCTTTACCTGCCAGTGATTCAATATCTCTCAAATCACTATAACGGGTAAGTCCCAGCATTCCACTCTTTTTTTGAAGAATACTCTCAACTTCATTGAGTGAATAACCCAGTGTATTAACCAAATGGAAAATTACCGATTGATCTATATCTCCACTTCTGGTACCCATGACCAATCCGGTCATTGGTCCGAATCCTAAAGAATGATCTATGCTTTTTCCGTTTTTAATTGCCGTAATACTACAGCCGTTACCCAGATGAACTGTTATTAGTCTTGAGCAACGATCTGGATTGATTTCTTTGGCTTTTTCACTTACATATTTATGGCTTGTGCCATGAAATCCATATTTTCTGATTTTATGCTTATCTAAGAATTCATTTGGTATTGCATATTTATAGGCTTGAACAGGCATTGATTGATGAAACGCCGTATCAAAAACAGCTACTTGCTTAGCTGAAGGAAAAATGGTCTCAGACACTTCTATTCCTTCATAATTAGGAGGATTGTGTAAAGGAGCTAATGCGAAAAATTCCTTGATCTTATTCTTTACAGACTTGTCAATTAAAACAGTTCCGGAAAAAGCACTTCCTCCATGTACTACTCTATGGCCCACAGCTTGTATCTCTTTTTCATTCTTTATCACTCCTATTTTTTCATCCATCAACAACGCAGCCACCTTTTGCAATCCAATTTTATGGTTAGGTATATCTTCAACCCTTTTAATATTTTCCGATTTGGTTTTATAATGAATTTTGGCATTATCTAATCCTACACGTTCAACCATTCCCGAACAAATTATATCCCGAGATGGCATATGGATTAGTTGATATTTGATGGATGAACTTCCCGAGTTTATTACTAGTATATTCATTTAAATTCCTTGTGCTTGAATGGCCGTTATAATAACGGTATTAAAAATATCGTCTACTGTGCAACCTCTGCTTAAGTCGTTTACCGGTTTGTTCAATCCTTGCAACATAGGTCCAATAGCTAAGGCTCCTGTTTCACGTTGAACAGCCTTATAGGTATTGTTTCCTGTATTTAAGTCAGGGAAAATCAATACTGTAGCTTGTCCTGCCACTTCAGAATCCGGCATTTTGCTTTTTCCTACACCTAGATCAACAGCTGCATCATATTGAATTGGTCCCTCAATTTTAAGATCAGGTCTTTTTCGCTTTACAATTTCTGTTGCTTCTCTAACTTTTTCCACGTCTTGTCCTTTCCCAGAAGAACCAGAAGAATAGGATAACATGGCTATTTTTGGTTCAATACCAAAAGCGAGACTAGATTCAGCTGAAGAAATTGCGATTTCTGCCAATTCTTCTGCATTAGGATTCGGGTTTATGGCGCAATCACCAAAAACTGAAACTCGATCTTCTAAACACATAAAAAATACGGAAGACACAACATTAATTCCAGGTTTCGTTTTAATAAATTGCAGAGCTGGCCTTATAGTATGTTGCGTAGTATGTGCTGCTCCAGATACCATACCATCAGCATGACCTTTATAAACCATCATGGTTCCAAAATAAGATACATCAGACATCATATCAAACGCCATCTCAAGTGTAATATTCTTGTGTTTTCTTAGCTCGTAAAATGTCTTGGCATAGAATTTATAATTTGGAGACTCAGTTGGATTAATAATATTGGCCTTCTTCAAATTAATATTCAGTTTTTCGGCATTTTTAAGAATAGCATCAACATCACCCAGAATGGTAATTTCTACAATATCAATTTCTAAAAGTTGAGCTGCTGCTATTAATATCCGTTCATCATCTCCTTCAGGCAAGACAATATGCTTACGATGTTGTTTTGCTCTTTCATGCAGATTGTATTGAAACATTCTGGGAGTTATTCCATCTGCTTCAAATTCTATAAACTTATCAGCCAGTTTTTCCTTGTCTACAAAAGCATCAAAAGTACTTAATGAGATGAGGATCTTTATTTGATTACCGGCATATATTTGAGGCCTAATTGATCCTATTTGGGATGCAACTAAATATGTGTTTTCTTTTGTTGATATTATAGGAATAATGCTGGATAAACCATCAATTAATTTTAAAATAGTTGGCTCAGGCACCAGACCACCTGTTAGAACTATTCCGGCTATTTTAGGATAGTTAGATGAAATATTTGCCTGTAAGGCTCCTAAAATTATATCTGCTCTATCACCAGGTGTTATAATAAGACAATTTTCTTCTAAATGATCCAAATAGTTGCGCAATTGCATGGCTCCTACTTTAAAACTGCTTATTGGGTTAGTTAAATAATCATGTCCAAATAAAACCTCTGCATCTAAAGCACTAACAATCTCGTTAATAGTAGGGTTACTTAATGTATCTATCCTGGGTATAACACTAACTAAAACATCATCAGGAATATTTTTTGAAATTCCTTCCTTAACTATTTCAATATTCTCTTTTTTAATTTTATTAGCTACGATAGCCAATACCTCTACTTCTTTATCCTTAAATGAATCATATGCAATATGCAGATCACCTATAAATTCCTCCATATTCTTACCTACACCACTGGATACTATTAATGCAGGAATTCCTAAATTTTTCGCAATTAAAATGTTTGCATCTAATTCAATGGCTGAGCCTTCACCCGAGAAGTCAGTGCCTTCGACCAAAACAAAATCAGATTTTTCCTCAAGACTTTTATACTTTTTAATTATTATGTCAATAATCTTTCCATCTTGATTGCGATTCCTCATTTTTACAAACTCACTCCTTGTAAGAGCATAAGCTTCATCATGGGATATTTTTAGGTCAAAATGTGAAATGACCGTATGAATATGATTATCTAATTTATGGTTTTTGGTATCATCAATTATAGGTCTGAAATAACCCACTTTTGGAGTTCTTCCCAATAGCATTCTCATCAAGCCTAATGTTACAATAGATTTCCCACTATTTGGCTCACTGGTAGCTATATATATAGCTTTGTTCATTTCGGTAAAATTTATTTGCAAATATACTTTAAAAAATACCTGTTTTAAAGTAATAAAGATAGAAAAATCAAGTATTTACAGAGTTTATCATCATATTGTTTTATTAACAAAAATTGATGCTTATTTTTAGATAATTAGCTATAAAAAGGGTCAAATTAAATTAATTATATATATCTG
>CBDUIO010000086.1:0-8750 GCA_965367355.1 uncultured Flavobacteriaceae bacterium | reverse complement strand
ACCCTTTTTCTTATCTCACAATCCTTTTTAAATAAAATTTGATATATTTTTTGTTAACCCATATTTACTGGGCTTACGAGACCTTATTCTTTAAAACAAAACCCAGATTACAAGTCACTTTTATAAATAAATTAGTAAAATTTATTCCTGATACCATTAATTATTTTAAAATATTCTTGGGGCTAAAAAATAAAAGGAACGGTTCTATTTATTTCATTGCTATTTGGAGAACTTTAAAAATAAGAAAATTTCCTTTAATAATTATAAAAAAATTAAAACATTTTTAAATTGTAAGACTTGTTCAATACCTTTATCTTTGCAATTTTAAATTTAACACCTATATATGATTAAAGTTACCTTACCTGATGGAGCAATAAAAGAATATGACAAATATTCTACTCCTATTGATGTGGCAAAAAGCATAAGTGAAGGGTTAGCAAGGAATGTGATCTCTGCCGATTATAATGGTGTTACTGTTGAAATTAATACACCTCTATCAGAAGACGGAAATTTGACATTATATACCTGGAATAATGAAGAAGGGAAAAAAGCATTCTGGCATTCAACTTCACATGTTATGGCTCAGGCTTTAGAGGAATTATATCCGGGTATCAAACTAACCATAGGTCCGTCTATTGAAAATGGGTTTTACTACGATGTTGATTTTGGAGAACATTCCATATCAGAAAAAGATTTTCCTAAAATAGAAGCAAAAATGCTTGAAATCGCACGAGGTAAGTATGACTACAAAATGAGATCATCCTCCAAAGCAGATGCATTATCCTTCTATAAAAAACAAGGTAACGAGTATAAGATTGAACTAATTGAAAATCTTGAGGATGGAACCATAACTTTTTGTGATCATTCTACTTTTACAGATTTGTGCCGAGGAGGACACATTCCAAATACAGGAATTATTAAAGCTGTTAAACTTTTATCTGTTGCCGGAGCTTATTGGAGAGGTGACGAAACTAAACCTCAGCTTACCAGAATTTATGGGATTTCTTTTCCGAAACAAAAGGATCTCACGGAGTATCTGGAGTTATTAGAAGAAGCTAAAAAACGTGATCACAGGAAATTAGGTAAAGAATTAGAATTGTTTACTTTTTCCCAAAAAGTTGGTCAGGGCTTACCATTATGGCTTCCCAAAGGTGCAGCATTGAGAGAACGATTAGAGAATTTTTTAAAATCTGCTCAGAAAAAGGCCGGATATGAAATGGTTATATCTCCTCATATTGGACAAAAAGAATTATACGTCACTTCCGGTCATTATGCAAAATATGGTGAAGACAGTTTTCAACCCATTCATACGCCAAAAGAAGATGAGGAATTTTTACTAAAGCCTATGAATTGTCCGCATCACTGCGAAATATATAATACACGACCCTGGAGTTATAAAGAATTACCTAAAAGATATGCTGAGTTTGGGACAGTTTATCGTTATGAACAAAGTGGAGAATTACATGGTTTAACTAGAGTAAGGGGGTTTACTCAGGATGATGCTCATATTTTTTGTACACCAGACCAATTAGATAAAGAGTTTAAAGATGTTATTGATTTGGTTCTGTATGTTTTTGGTTCGTTAGGATTTGAAAATTTTTCTACCCAAGTATCTTTAAGGGATCCAAACAACCCTGATAAGTATATAGGTAGCCTCGAAAACTGGGAAAAAGCCGAACAAGCTATTATAAATGCTGCAAAAGACAAGCAATTAAATTATGTAGTAGAAACAGGAGAGGCTGCTTTTTACGGGCCAAAATTGGATTTTATGGTTAAGGATGCTTTAGGAAGAAACTGGCAATTAGGCACCATTCAAGTTGATTATAATTTACCGGAGCGATTTGATCTTTCTTATAAAGGAAGTGATAACGAACTTCACCGACCAGTAATGATTCATAGAGCACCTTTTGGCAGTATGGAACGTTTTGTAGCCATATTGCTTGAGCATACGGCAGGAATCTTTCCTTTGTGGTTGACTCCAAATCAGGTTATTGTCCTGTCAATAAGTGAGAAATATGAAAAATACGCTAAAAAAGTTTTACATTTGTTAGAAAATAACGAAATTCGCGCCCTCCCTGATGATAGAAATGAAACTGTGGGTAAGAAGATAAGGGATGCTGAATTAGCCAAAGTGCCATTCATGGTTATTGTAGGGGAAAATGAGGAAAAAATGGAAAAGGTTACAGTAAGAAGACACGGAGGGGAAGATCTTGGCATGATTTCAATACAAGATTTTACTTCCATAATTAATAAAGAAATAAATAAATCTTTAAAACAATTTAAAGTTTAACTAAAAAATAAAGCCATAGCAATACGTAGAAGAAGAAATAGAGGTCCTGCTAGAATAATAAAAGAAGACCAGCATAAAATTAATAGAAAAATTTTAGCTCCAGAAGTTCGATTAGTCGGTGACAATGTAGAAATTGGAGTTTATAAAATTAAAGATGCCTTGTCAATTGCAGAAGAACAAGGTCTTGATCTGGTTGAGATATCGCCAAAAGCCGTACCTCCAGTGTGTAAAGTTATGGATTACAAAAAGTTTCTTTATGAACAAAAGAAACGAGAAAAAATATTAAAGTCCAAAGCAACAAAAGTTGTTATTAAAGAAATAAGATTTGGACCTCAAACTGATGATCATGATTTCGAATTTAAAAAGAAACATGCCATTAAGTTTTTAAAGGATGGAGCGAAACTAAAAGCCTTTGTTTTTTTTAAGGGACGATCAATTGTCTTTAAAGAGCAAGGTCAAATCTTATTGTTAAGATTAGCTCAGGAATTGGAAGAATATGGTAAAGTTGAGCAATTACCTCAGTTAGAAGGTAAACGAATGATCATGTATATTGCTCCAAAAAAAGGAAAATAGGTACTATAAAATAGTATTAAAATATTAAGTGAAATAAATAAAATCTAGGACAAAATGCCGAAAATGAAAACAAAATCTAGTGCTAAAAAGCGATTTAAGCTTACAGGCACTGGTAAAATTAAAAGGAAACACGCTTTTAAGAGTCACATCTTAACGAAGAAGTCGAAGAAGCGCAAATTAGCATTAACTCATTCTACTTTGGTACATGAGAGCGATGTTAATAATATCAAAGAACAATTACGTTTAAAGTAATAAAGTTCTGGTTTAAAATTATTTAATAACCCTGGAGTTAGGCTCAAAAAAGTATCTTACAAAGATCGCCTACTACAAAAAAACAATTAAAAAAATGCCAAGATCAGTAAATTCAGTTGCCAAAAGAGCTAGAAGAAAAAAAGTTCTGAAGCAAGCAAAAGGATACTTTGGAAGACGTAAAAACGTCTGGACAGTAGCCAAAAATGCGGTTGATAAAGCAATGTTGTATGCTTATAGAGACCGAAGAAATAAAAAACGTACATTCCGTGCATTATGGATTACCCGTATTAATGCAGGTGCCAGACAATATGGAATGTCATATTCTCAATTTATGGGGAAACTTAAAGCTAATAAAATTGAACTAAACAGAAAAGTTCTAGCAGATTTAGCGATGAACAACCCAGAAGCTTTTAAAGCTATTGTAGATAAAATAAAATAAGGCTATTTGCCTATTAAACAAGACTATTTCACTTAAAAAAAATCCGATTCATATGAATCGGATTTTTTTATTTAATAAGTTTTAATCTACAATCCTGTAGAGTTAATTATTACCTTTTAGGATTAATGTTCACACCATCTTTGGCCTGAACTCCTCTTTTAGGATTAATAACTACGCCATCTTTGGATTGTACTCCTCTTTTTGAATTGATGTTCACTCCATCTTTGGATTGTACACCTTTTTTTTTCGCATCTTTTGACATTAGGTTGGATTTTTATGGATTAATAACCCTCAAAATACTAAAATCATTTAACTTCGACAAATTTAATTTCTAATATATTACCTAATATTACTAAATTAGACCAAAATTGTCAACTGCAAATATGACTTTTAATTCTTTTCTTAAAGAGTGTAATGAAAAGGAAGTATTTAAAAAACTTTCCATTTATGTTGTCTCGTGTTGGATAATACTTCAGGTACTTTCCGTTACACAAGATTACATTGGTATTCCTGGAAATATAATAACGATAATCCTAATTTTAATGCTAATAGGACTTCCCGTAAATATATTTTATATCTGGAAATATTCATTGGCTGCCCTAGAATCAGAAAACATAGAAATTGATAAAAATGGTAAAAAGAAACGGAGTAAATTCCAGAAAATGTATTTTTCGTCATTGCTTGCCATAAGTATATTAGTTGGTTTAGTATCCATTTTTATCATCAACAACAAATTTATTGAGTCACTGAATTTACCTGAAATTGAATCAAGCGATAAAATTGCCATCCTTAAATTTGGAAACAACACCGGCAATAAAGATTTTGATATTGTAAGTAAAATGGCCACAGACTGGATAATTCATGGTATTACAGAAAACCAGGTAGCACAAGTAATCTCTCCGGAGATCGTTGATGATTACTCTAATATTCTAAAAGTGCAAAAGGCTGGTGCTTTTTTAGAAAAAGATATTTTAGATGAATTCTTTAAACCAAAAAGGATCATTTCAGGTAATTTTTATATGCAAGACAATAAACTTATTTTTAAATGCTCAATACTGGATAATGAGAGTTCATATGCATTTAAACAAGTGGAATGCAATAAAGAAAATCCTTTGGAATGTATTGAATCTCTTAAACAAAATATATTAGGTTATTTAATAACGGAAGATACTGAGTGGCTTCAGGATATACCTCCAAAATTTGAAGCTTATCAGGCTGTTTTAGAAGCTAAACAGAATTATCAAAGTGATAGTGAAAAATATTTGGCTCTTATGGATAAAGCCATTGCCTTAGACAGTTCATACTTTGAACCCAAGATGTTAAAAATATCAGTAACCTATAATATGGGTGATTTTAAAAAGGCAGATTCATTAAGAAAAGAGGCTTTAAAAACTACAGCTAAGATAAATAAGAGGCAAAGAAATTTATTGAATTTTTATGATGCTCTTTTGAATGGGAAACACGACGATACATATTATACTATGAAGAAAGAATATAATATCGCGCCATTCGATTTACAAACAAATAAGACCATGATGGCTGTAGCCTTGCAATTTGTTAATAAGCCTGAAGAAATTGATTCTATTTTTTATAAAATTCCCATGAAGGAATTGGATTTGGAACTGTGCTATGATTGTGAAGATAGAATTTTTGTAAAAGCTGCTGCCGATCTTGAACTAAAAAGATATGACAGTGTTATTAGTTTACTAAAGCCTTATTCTCAGGGAATAGACAAAATTTTCTTCAAAGTTCCTTTAATAAAAGCTTATTTGCGAAGCGGTAATCAGGAAATGGCAGATAATATCCTTGAAAAACTTCATTTGATGGCTGATGAAGATACATGGCAAAATGCTTATAATAAAATTGGAGCCGATTTATTAGTCCAAAATAGAAATGAAGAAGCAACAAAATATTTTAATAAAGTTATTGCTTCAAAAGATTCTACCTCAAATAAAAATGTGGCTACAGCCTACTATTACACTAACAATTATGAAGATTCAGAAAAGATCTATGAATCCATTCTTATAAAGGATCCTGCTGATTTTGATGTAATTTCTAAACTTTCTGTTTGCTATTATAAAACCGGTAAGATTAAAAAAGCTGAAAAAATGATCAATTCATTAGATGCTTTAAAAAAAGTTTTTCAGTATGGAGCCATGGATTATGCAAAGGCACAATACTATTCACAAACAGGAGATAAACAAAATACATTTAAATATTTATTGCAATCTGTTGCTGCAGGAAATTTTTACACCTCATATTCTTTTCAGAACGATCCTCAATTCACACCATATTTTAATACTGAAATGTTTAATCAGATTTTAAACTTTTGGCATAATTAACTTTTATAATTAAAAGCTCTTTTCATGTCAAAACAAAATAAAAAGTATGGAAGATTTTAATAATTCCTTTGCCCTTTTAATTGGTGCCAGCAGTGAAGGAGAAGAATATATGGCTGCAGATGCCAAAGCAATTAGAGATGTATTATTGGACAAAAGATACGCAGGCTATCCTAAGGAAAATATAATTCTATTAATAGATGATCAGGCGAATCGAAAGAATATACTTGAAGCTTTCGACACTATCGCCAAAAAATTAAATAAAGATTCCAATGTCATCTTATATTATTCCGGTCATGGCGAAGAAGCTTATGACGAGGATAAAAATGAATTTTGGTATTATTTAAAATTGGCTGGTATAACCAATGAGAATCAGGCCACACACAGAGTTTTGGATACTGAACTAAAAGAAAAGATAAACGCATTAATTGCCGATAGAATTATCTTCTTTTTTGACTGTTGTCATGCCCAAGGTTTAACTAAAGGTCAGGGTATTTTGGATGTCAGTGAGAAACTCGAGGACAGGATTGAAACAGCCCATTCCGGCGCGAAAATAAATCCTGAAGGGTTACTTCAAAATTTGGATGACGAGGAAGGTATGGCCATTATTTCAGCATGTAAAGACGAGCAAAGATCCTATAAGATAAATGGAGAACCAAACAGTATTTTTACAACCTGTTTATTAGAAGTTCTCAGAGGTGAACATCAATCAGCATTTATAGATCCTTTCATTCGCTTAACCGATGTTATTGAATATGTTTTAGAAACAGTTCCTAAAAAGGCTTTAGCAGAAGGTCAAAATCAAAAACCTTTTGTAAATATTCAATTCGACTATAATTTCGAATTGAGTAAGGCTCCCAAGGAAAAAATTATAACTCAGGAAACAGTTTATGCGCAGCTAACTACTTCGAAAGTAAAAGACAGAAAAAACATAAAAAAAGTTTTCCATGAATCACCCAATGCCAATAATGCTATCATTTTTGTTCATGGCTTTTCTGGTCAGGCTTGGAAAACCTTTGGGAAAATTCCTGATTTTTTATCTGAAGATGAGCGCATGGAAGGATGGGATATGTTTCCTTTTGGATTCAGTGAAAATGTAGATCCTAAATTAGGGAAGGAAGTATTTGCCAGCATCAGTGATATAGACAGAATTTCTGAGAATTTAAGCGCAGCCATTAAATATAAGTTTGGTAAATATAAACGCATTGCAATTATAGCCCACAGCCTTGGTGGATTAGTGGCGCAACGTAGTATTCTAAATTTAAATTCATATCATAGGGACCGATTAAGTCATGTCATACTTTTTGGCACTCCTAGCAACGGAGTAACCAATAATGTCTTTAAAAAAATCTGGAAAAATAAAATTGAAGACCTCATTCAGGACAAGCCATATATTAAAAATTTACGTCAGGACTGGTCAAAAGAATTCAGTGATGACTATCCGTTTACGTTCAAAACAGTATTTGCTACAAGAGATGATTATGTTTCAAAGGAATCTGCACTTGATCCGTTTAAAAAAGATCATTGGGTAAATATTAACGGTAATCATTCATCCATGGTTGATGTCACTTCTAAAGATAATGATGGGTATGAATTAATATTAAATACACTTACTGATAATCCGTTTTTTAACAAGTATACCAATAAAGAAGAAATTAATATTGCACTTGGGGAATATGATGAAGTAGTTCGAAAATTAAAGCCAGCACTCGATTATTTAAACAGTGATGGTCTTGAAAAACTTATTTACGCAATGGAATGTTCAGGTTTAAGGGAAGAAGCCATAGAAATACTGGAAACTCACAACTTGGCACAAAAAGATGGTGAGATGTTAAACATTTTAGGTGGACTTTTTAAAAATGAATTTCTCAATAACACGAAACCCGAGGATGGTTTAGCTTCTTACGACTGTTATAAGAAAGCTTTGAGGATTGCTAAAAATAATAAGGATGTAGATCAAATATATTTAAATGCTATCAATCTTGCATTTCTTAATATCTTGCTAGAAGGAGATAAAAGGGATATGAGAACTTATGCCAAATTAGCTCTTGAATACACCAAAAAAGACAAGTCCAAAAACGTTGAAAAATTGGCTGCAATAGGTGAAGCTAATATTTATTTAAATAATATTCCCGATGCCAGAAAATATTATTTGAGTGCATCAAAAAAGGCAAATATCAGAGAAAAAATAAGTATTCATGATCAAGCATACACGGCATTTTTAGCCTTAAAAGGCGAAGATACAAATGATGATTTTATTCAATATCTTAAGGAAATTTTCCTGTCCTAATTACAATTGTTTTGAACTAATTAAGTCTAATTAAAAAAAAAATGGTAAATTTCTACTGCAAATAAACTTATTATTAACCAACCAACTAGCAATGTCAACCGAAAGTATATTTATTTGTTATTCTAACAAAGATGCAAAGTTTGCCAACGATCTTGCAAACTCTTTAACCAAAGCAGGTGCAAAAGTATGGATTGAAAGTCAGCATGGTCAAGATGATGATGATGCTATAGAAGCAGCCATAAAATCGGCTAAGCTGGTTTTAATTGTGACTTCTGAGAACGCATTAAAAGATGAAACTTTAAAACAGGAAAAGGATTTTGCAAGAGCTAATAATGTTGATAGATTATTAGTCAAAATAGATGCATGCGATACATCCGGTAAAATGAGATGGAAATCATTACCAACAATTGATTTTTCAGGAAATCAATCGGAAGGGATGAAAAAATTGTTTGAAAAATTAGAACTTAAAGGTTCACCTGGCTCCAATCAACAAAAGACCGAAACCATTCCGGAAAAGGCAAAAGATGAAAATAGCACTTCAACTGAAGTGAGCCCAACTCCAGTTAC
>CBDUIO010000085.1:0-8822 GCA_965367355.1 uncultured Flavobacteriaceae bacterium | reverse complement strand
CAAATAGAATTACATTCAAGAAAAAGGGCGTATATGGATTTTATATTCATGAAATAAATGTAATAAAAAAGCCTTAACGACACGTTAAGGCTTATATATTTTAATTGAAATTAAATTAATCTCTTGCTTTTTTATTCTTAGTTTTTGATTTTGAACCAACTCTGGACATGGCACATCTAAATCCAATATAATCTGTTGCCATATCTTGAGGGAAATATCTCCTTTGAGCAGGATCTAACCAGTATTCTCTATCTTTCCAGGAACCACCTTTATATACGCGAACTTCATCACTTATTAAAGATGTTCTTTTGTTTGATTTATCATATTCTCTGACTAAATTTCCAAAAGTATCGGCATCAACAGTATGCTTTGGTGCATTGTACATTTTTCTTGTACCTGAATCATCATCCTCATCATTAAAGCTTTCAAAATAACGAGTAGATTGTTTATCACCATCTCTATAATTTCTGTTGTCACTTGATGAGAAATTTGTTCTCAAATATGTTTCTTCTTCATTAACAGGTACCTGAAGGATCTCTCCCGGTAAATTGACGGCAATAATTTTACCATTACTTAAGGTGTCATAAACAATAGAGTCTACAGTCACAATTACAACACTTCCATCAGGATTTAGTGCATTTTTAGTATACACATTCCCTCTGTAATAGTTAAAGTCATTAAATTCATCGTCAACTATTGGTCTGTAAACATCAGCAACCCATTCAGCTACATTGCCGGCCATATCATATAAACCATAATCATTAGGTTCAAATGATTTAACCTGGGCTGTAATATCAGCGCCATCATCAGACCATCCTGCAATTCCGCCATAATCTCCTTTGCCTTGTTTAAAGTTAGCTAACTGGTCACCACGTAGTTTTCTTTTACCAGATCGTGTATATTGTCCATCCCATGGATATTTCTTTCGTCCTCTATAAGTATTATAATTTCTTAGTTCGCTCATTCCAAGCGCTGCATATTCCCATTCTGCTTCAGTTGGTAATCTGTATTCCGGAGAAATAATTCCAGATTCTCTTTTGGCATAAATGTTAATAGGATTTCCTTCAGCGTCCGTTTGAGGGTTTCTTTTCCCTCCAGTTAGAATTTCTTCACTGCCACCATATGTTTGAGTGGGAGCATTTATATAAGTATCTGTGTTGAAATTAGAATCCGGAGTTGATGCATAAGCAGATTCTCTGGACAAATATCCTGCATCCCGAAGTACTTTTTCATTAACTCGATCGGTTCTCCAACTTGCAAATTCAACTGCCTGAATCCAACTTACCCCAACAACCGGGTATTCACCATATCCGGGATGGCGTAAATAATTATTGGTCATAACCTCATTATATCCAAGTCTGTTTCGCCAGACTAAGGTGTCAGGAAGTGCGCCTTTATATACGTTTTTGAAAAGATCATCATCTGGTGAGAAGGTTGAACGAAGCCAATACAGATATTCTGTATACATCTTATTGGTCACTTCAGTTTCATCAAGATAAAAAGATTGAACATGCTGTTGGTTAGGCGTATTATTCCAGTCATGCATCACATCATCCTGTACTTTCCCCATAGTGAAAGTACCACCTTCTACAAACACCAATCCTGGTGCTGTTTCCTGTTCTTTAAATTTTGAGTTGTACTGGAAACCTCCATCCCGTTCATTAATGTCCCATCCGGTGGCTCTTGAACTGTTTGAAGAGCTGGAGTTATTTTTACAATTAAACATTGTCACTGATAACAGTGCAATAAGTAAAACCTTTGGTGTTAAGATTTTTTTCATTTCCATACTTTTAAGTAAGTTAAATTAAATTTCGGTCACGCAATATAACAATTAAAGATAATATTACAAGTATTTTTTCGATAAGATTCATAAAAAAAGTGCATTTCACCCTATTTTTCTTACAGATTATCGGTATTTTTTACTATTTTTGACCACCAATCGTGTTTTTAAAACGGCAGATTAAAGGAATTATTATTGTACTTTAGAAATTTATTCTAACTAAAAATTTTCTGTCCATAATAAGCACAAATTATTGGCGTTAAATAAGCGATGAAAAAGAATTTACTATTAATCTTCTTATTAGGTTATACTGCATGCTTCTCACAACAAAAGCTATTTAATATCAATTGGGAGAGTTCCAGGGTTTTAACTACGGAATCATCCACTGTTGAATTACCTGGTTTTAGTATTGAAAATTATAGTTTTGATGCGAATAAAGGGTTGAAGTTTGTTTCTCAATGGGAATCTTCAAGATATGTCAATGAAAGAAGTGCAAGTATTAACAACATAACTTATAGTAATTTGTCCAAATCTGATCTTAAGGATCTTGACATAAAAACAATTCCATCAGGTATAGATTATAGTTTGAAAAATTCAACTGCGAGGGGTAATAATTACATATATTTTGAAATAAGCCCCATTATAAGAGAAGGCGATGTGTATAAAAAAATCACGTCTTTTAGATTGAATTACCAGTTTTCAAATGGAAATACATCTAGAAGCGCTGCATCGGTCTTAGCAATCTCAAATTCTGTTTTAAATTCAGGAACATGGTACAAGTTTTATGTTGATAAAACGGGAGTTTTTAAATTGAGCAAAGGGTTTTTAGAAAGTCTGGGAGCTAATTTATCTAATGTAGATCCCAGAACTTTAAAGATTTTTGGGAATGGTGGCTCTATGATTCCGTATAGTAACAATGTTGCCTATCCTTTCGATTTACAGGAAAACGCCATAAAATTTGTTGGAGAAGAAGACGGAGTCTTTAATGATCAGGATTACATTTTGTTTTACGCTGAAGGTCCAACAGGTTACAGCCAGGAAAGCAATACGAACCTGAATATTTATACAGACAGATCTTATTATTTTTTGAATATTAGCGGAGGTAATGGTAAGCGCATTATGCCAATGACACAACCTGATGGAGATCCTGATTTAACAATTGACACCTTTCAGGATTACAAATTTCATGAAGTCGATGAATACAATCTGGTAAAAGCCGGAAGGCGCTGGTTTGGAGATAGATTCGATATTGAACCAAGCAAATCCTTTGAATTCGAGTTTCCTAATCTGGTAACTTCATCTCCTGTGCAACTCAAAGTGTATGTCGCTGCTGTGTCTGAATCACAAACAAGTATGCAGGTGAATGTTAATGGATCTGCAGTTGAGACCTTGATTTTCAATCCTATTAATGACGATACTTTAGCATCAGAAGATTGGGTTAACAATGCAATTAGTATTTCAGCAAGTACAATTAATGTTTCTCTGGACTATAACAATGGTGGAAATCCAAGTGCCTTGGCCTATTTGGACTATATTTCCATTGAGGCCTTAAGAAACCTAACATATTCAGGAGAGCAGTTTATTTTCAAAAACAATGTCGTGACTCAAAACTCGGGAATAGGACAATATTCTATTTCCAATTCTGCCAATATTACCGAAGTTTGGGATATAACCGATAAATTCAATATAACCGGTTTGATCAATGCTGATAATTCAAATACCTTGAATTTTAAATCAAATTTAGGAAGTTTAAGGACATATTTAGCTTTAGATAATTCAAGTTACTTTGATCCTCTTAAGGATACTAATTCTAGTGTTGATAATCAAAATATAAAAGGAACTATTTTTCAAAATGAAACAGGACAATTTCAGGATGTTGATTATATAATAGTCACACCTCAACTATTTTTATCACAGGCAGAACGTTTGGCTGAAATTAATAGAGTCCAGAATAATTTGAATGTAAAGGTTTTTGAACTGGAAAAGATATATAACGAATTTAGTTCTGGAAATCCGGATGTATCTGCCATTAAAAATTTAGTTAGATATACTTACGATAATGCAAGTTCCCCTGAAAGCAGATTGAAGTATTTGTGTTTGTTTGGTGACGCTTCTTTCGATTATAAGGACAGAATATCAGGGAATACAAATTTTGTTCCGTCATGGCATGCTTACAGTAGCTTTAATTTAACCAATTCATTTGTGTCTGATGATTTCTTTGGAATGATGGATCTAAATGAAGGAACCATGAGCAATAGTGATAAATTGGATATTGCCGTGGGTAGAATATTAGCTGATTCCCCTCAAAGAGCAGCAGTGCTGGTAGATAAAATTGAAAGATATTATAACGAAGCCTCCTATGGAAGCTGGAGAAATAGCTTTGTTGTTGTATCAGATGATGTTAATCAACCATGGGAGAAGATCATACAGCAAACCACCAATGACATTGCAGACGAGGTTGCACAGGAAAAACCAAATGTGAATGTTACAAAAATTCATTCTGATGCCTATCAACAAGAGTCATCAGCTGGTGGTAATAGGTATCCTGAGGTTAATAAGGCATTTGTAAATTCCTTTGAGCAAGGTGCTCTGGTCATTAATTATTTTGGGCATGGAGGCGAAGATAGACTGGCCGAAGAGCGTATTTTTGATAAGACCGATATCGTTAATCTTCATAACGTCTGCAAATTGAGCTGTTTCGTGACAGTTACCTGTGAATTTACCAGATTCGATAATCCGTTGAGAGAAACAGCAGGTGAACTGACATTTTGGAATGAAGATGGAGGCGCAATAGGTTTAATATCAACAACAAGAAAAATATTTGTAAGCACAGGAATTGTTTTTAATGTCACCTTAAGCAAATACTTATTTTCTTATGATTCAGACGATTTTCCTTCTATTGCTGAATCTCTCAGGCAAACAAAAACAGACCCAAGTATTTCCAATGCAACGCAAAGGAGACTGGTTTTTTTCATAGGTGATCCCGCTTTAAAATTGTCTTTTCCTAAACCCAATATAAGGCTAACCCAATTAAATGAAGTGCCTATTGCTCAGGCTACGGATACATTAAAAGCATTGAGCAAAGTTAAATTAAGTGGAGAAGTTACCAACGAACTGGGAGAACTACTTTCTGAATACAACGGAATCTTATCTGCAACCATTTATGATAAAGATATTGATAGACAAACTTTAGGGAATGATGGTACTTCGGAAAATGGTCAGAGAATAATAATGGATTTCAAAACCCTTGGCTCAATAATTTTCAAAGGTCAGGCTAGTGTGTCTAAAGGATTGTTCGAATTTGATTTTATTGTTCCCAGAGATATCAGTATACCCGTAGGTACCGGTAAAGTAAGTTTTTATTCCAGAACAGATACTCCGCTTCAGGATAACGGAGGTGCTAATTTTGATATACTTATTGGGGGATTAAATGAAAATGCTCCAGAGGACAATATTGGCCCTACAATAAAACTCTACATGAATGATGAAAACTTTGTTTCAGGTGGTGTGACCAATGAAGAGCCTTCTTTAGTTGCTATTCTGGAAGATGAGAACGGAATCAATACGGCCAGTGGAATAGGTCATGATATTGTTGCTATTTTAGATAATGATGAAACGAATCCTGTTGTTTTAAACAATTATTATGAAACTGATGTCGATGTATATACAAGGGGAAAACTAACATATCCGTTTCGAGATTTAGAACCAGGCTTGCACACCTTAACGTTGAAAGCATGGGATGTTTACAACAATTCATCAACCGCAGAAATACAGTTTGTTGTCTTTGATAAAGATCAACAACTTAAAATTGAGAATGTACTTAATTACCCAAATCCCTTTGTAAATTATACAGAATTTTGGTTTAATCACAATAGTTCGGAACCTTTAGACGTTTCTATACAGATATTTACTGTGTCTGGTAAACTCATTAGGACACTTAACGGGCAAACGGGAAGTGCCGAATGTTGTGACCAGAGTACATCTTCTTTGTCGAGAAGTATAGCCTGGGATGGAAGAGATGATTTTGGGGATAAGATAGGAAAAGGTGTCTATGTTTATAAACTAACAGTAAGATCGAACACATTAAATAAGAAAGTAGAAAAGTTTGAAAAACTTGTCATACTATAATATTATATTTATTAACTAATTTAAATTCATGAGAAATCGATTTTTAGTATTAATTGCATTGGTATTTGTTTTTAAAATTAATGCACAGGAAACAGTAGTATTCGATAATCAAACATCTGTAATCACCACAGGTGTCCCATTTCTATTAATTGCCTCAGATGCAAGGGCTGCAGCCTTAGGTGATATGGGTGTTGCAACATCCGTAGATGCTTTTTCGCAAAACTGGAATCCATCTAAATACACATTTTCAACTTATAAATCAGGTATTGGAGTTAGTTATACCCCATATTTAAGTAAACTAGTAAATGATATTTTTCTAGGTAATTTGACCTATTATAACAGATTAAATGAACGTAGTGCCTTTGCGGCCAGTTTTAAATATTTTTCATTGGGCGAAATTGAAATAACAGACCTGTCGGGAACGGTTCTGGAAAATGTTAAGCCAAATGAATTTGCTATAGATGCTACCTATTCCTTGAGATTAAGTGACCAGTTTGCAATGGCAGTAACAGGCCGCTATTTGAATTCTGATTTAAAAATTAACGCAGTAGATCCAGATGCCGGTTCAGCCAGTTCATTTGCGGTTGATATTTCCGGATTCTATCAAAGTGAAGAAAATGCGTATAGCGATTATAATGGAAGATGGAGAGCAGGATTTGCCATCCAGAATATTGGACCAAAAATAAAATATGATAATAGTGGCAGGGATAATTTCTTGCCAACTATGTTGCGTCTGGGCGGAGGATTTGACTTTATCTTTGATGAATACAATAAATTAGCCGTTACGGCAGAAATTGGAAAGCTTTTAGTTCCATCACCTCCTATTTATGGATATGAAGACACCATTCAAGAAGGAGATACTGAACCAAACGGTCAGCAGGATACAAATGAACCTACAATTATTGTTGAAGGTAAAGATCCGGATGTTAGTTTTATTTCTGGTATATTTCAGTCTTTTGGAGATGCTCCGGGAGGGTTTAGTGAAGAACTAAAAGAATTTACATGGGCATTAAGTGCAGAGTACCTGTATCAGGATTCTTTTGCTATTCGTGCAGGATTTTTTAACGAAAGTGAAGATAAAGGAGCCAGAAAATTCTTTGGTCTGGGAGCAGGATTTAAATATAATGTGGCCAATATAGACCTGTCATATTTATTCTCGGCTTCAAAAGTACAAAGCCCATTAGAAGGAACTTTAAGATTCTCTCTATCCTTTAACCTGGGAGAAGGAGAATACTCTGAATATTAAAATACATAATTGTATGAAATTCAAAAAAACTATTGCACTTAGCAATAGTTTTTTTGTCTAAATTAGTTTCTTAACTTTATTCTATGAAAGAAATTACAATTGAATCTAATTTTCTTGTCTACACTTCTTTAGAAGAGTTACCCGATCATATCGAATCACTTATGAAAATGGCTGTAATAGCCCGAGAAAATGCCTATGCTCCCTATTCGAAATTTTTTGTTGGTGCAGCAATTTTATTGGATAATGGAGAAATTGTAACTGGTAATAATCAGGAAAATGCTTCGTACCCTTCAGGATTATGTGCAGAAAGGACGGCAATTTATTTCGCAGGTGCGACTTATCCTGAAGCAAAAATAATCAGTATAGCTGTGACGGCCTCTTCACAAAATCAAAAAACTTCAAAACCTGTTCCACCTTGTGGCGCATGCAGACAAGCCATTTCGGAGTATGAAGTAAAACAAAATGCTCCCATTGAAATCTATTTTATGGGAAAAACAGGAGAGATCATTAAGTCTGATTCTTTGGCAAATTTATTGCCTTTCGTTTTTAAAAAATCCTCGCTATAACAGTTTAGTGCAATTTTTAACCCATACTGTTTTCTCATTACTAACTAAAATGCTATTTTTGTTGCTCGTTTTATAAATTAAACCAACATGAAGAAAATAACAAAAGAGGTATATTTAAAGTGGTATGAGGATATGTTATTCTGGAGAAAGTTTGAGGACAAACTTGCTGCAGTATACATCCAGCAGAAAGTAAGAGGGTTTCTTCATCTTTACAACGGTCAGGAGGCAGTATTGGCTGGCGCATTACACGCTATGGATTTGACTAAAGATAAAATGATCACTGCCTACCGTAATCACGTTCAGCCAATTGGTATGGGTGTCGATCCCAGAAGAGTTATGGCTGAATTGTATGGAAAAGCAACCGGAACATCTCAAGGCCTTGGAGGGTCAATGCATATCTTTTCAAAGGAATTCAGGTTTTATGGTGGTCATGGGATTGTTGGTGGTCAAATACCTTTGGGTGCAGGCATTGCATTTGGCGATAAATATCATGGTAGTGATGCTGTAACTTTGTGTTGTTTTGGTGATGGTGCAGCACGCCAGGGATCCTTACATGAAACTTTTAACTTAGCTATGCTTTGGCAATTACCGGTTGTATTTATTTGTGAGAACAATGGTTATGCCATGGGTACTTCTGTAGCTAGAACTTCTACTATTCCGGATATATGGAAATTGGGTCTGGGTTTTGAAATGCCTAGCGGACCAGTTGACGGAATGAATCCGGTATCGGTTGCTAAGGCACTTGATGAGGCTATTGCAAGAGCCAGAAAAGGTGGTGGGCCAACATTTTTGGAAATGAAAACCTATCGTTACAGAGGACATTCCATGAGTGATGCTCAGCATTACAGAACCAAAGATGAGGTTAATGAGTATAAAAAAATAGATCCGATCACTCAAGTAAAGGATGTGATTTTGGAGAAAAAGTATGCATCAGCAGATGATTTGTCAGTTATTGACAAACGAGTTAAGGCTTTGGTTGCAGAGTGTGAGAAATTTGCTGAAGAATCGCCTTATCCTGAAAAGAGTTTGATGTATGATGCGGTTTATGAACAAGAAGATTATCCATTTTTACAACATAAATTATAAGACATGGCAGAAATAA
>CBDUIO010000084.1:0-8831 GCA_965367355.1 uncultured Flavobacteriaceae bacterium | reverse complement strand
ATATAAAAGCGGTAGTGCTCATGTAATGAAATCTTCCAACAGAGCCCTCAAAAAAGCTCATAGCAGGTATAAGATAAAGTTATCAGTAAAAGATATTGTCTACAGGAATGATGCTTTATATTTTTTATTAGAGATCAACAACAAGTCGGCTATTGACTATGATGTAAGTTTTCTTAGATTCTTTCTTACTACCGGTAGGGGTACAAAAAGTAAATCTTTTCAAAAAATATTGATAAAACCACTCTATGAATATCAAGTTCCGGCTAAAATAAAGGGAAATATGCAATGTGAGTTTATGCTCGTTTTTTCTAAATTCACCATAGATAATCATAAAAAAATCAGGGTAGAACTGGATGAATTATCCGGAGAACGAAATTTAAAATTGAAGATACCGGGACGATTGATTAATAACATGAATTCATTCTAAAACAGGAATATTAATAAAAAGCAGCGCCATGCTTCGCTTATTTTTCAGGCTCCGACAAGATTTGTTTCTTCTCAAGATCTTCAAGGATCATTTTAATAACTGCTTTGGTAATGAGGCCTGCTCCTATATTACTTAAAGGTTTTTTAATTTTATTTATTAGCCATTCTCCTATGTTTGATTTAATCCGCTTCCAAAAACTCTGTTTATATTCTTTCTTTAACCATTCTTCGGTAATACTTAAGGTTTCTTTTGTATCAGTTTTATTAGAATTACTTTTTTGTTCGAATAATTTATCAATAATGTATTTGAACCTCAATTCTATTTTTCCTTTAAGCTGGAATAACTTTTCAGGATTATATTTTGGCTTTTCGTGATACGTATAATTATATTTTTCATCTCCCACTATATCAACATTGTCAAGCACTAAATTAAGATCAGGTATAATAGGTAAAAATACTTCGCCATTATTTTCAATTTTAAATTGCTCGATCATTTCATTTGTCCAATTGGTATGCATCGGATGGACAATACCTTCAGCTTTATTATAAGGCATACTGCAATAATATCTCAAGAAATTCCGCGCATTATTTCTTCCAAGAAAAAAATCGTGTTGTCTAAACCGTACATCTAAAAATCCGCCAAATGCGTTAAAAGAAGCACTCGCTATGGGGTTTTTATCCTTTTTTTTATAGACACCATTTTCAACAATATGCTTACTCGGGTAAATTACCCCTTTGAAATAATCGGTAGAATATTGTTCGATCATTTCTTTTCTTTTAACCCTGGATTGATTCATTAGCATTCCAAGAATTTTAGGTACAACATTTAGAAGTCCCTTCGGTTTTTTATAATTTTCTTTTTGATCGTCATTATCAGGAAATGGATCAATCATGATAAGCCCAAAATTTTGATGGTCTGAATCTTTTTTATGATGTTTTCCTTTCAAAATACTTACAACTTCTCTATAAGGTTCATTGTTGATAGCACCACCATCAATACCAATTGTTTCAAAATTTTTTGGAAAGTTTGCCAAGTCTATTTGATCTTTAATATCGGGATTTTCTTTGCTGAAATCACCATAAATAATTCTTTTAATAACTGATTTAATATAGTCATCATTAAATTGTTGTTGTCCAAATTCGCGATAAGCAAGACCCACTGGAAAAGCGCCTGTTGATATGGTAGATAAAATCATTTTTTTTGCATTATCCGACTGATACGGATTTAGCCACATGTATTTCTTTTCGTCTATTTTCTTTCCATTATTTAGTTTAAAATGAGAAACCAAAAAGTGCTCAAAAGTATTATGTTTCGGAGATTTTCGTACCCTTTTGGCTACATCGGTTTTAAAATCAACAGACAAAGGAATACCCCTGAGCAAGGCATGAGATAGTAATATTTCCAAATCTTTTGATATGTATTCGGGCAGATGGTCCTTAATATGCTCTTGAAAATTGAAATCATCCTTAATATCTTTGAATGCCTTCTTGGCAATATTATCGATGATATTGCTGTTGAACAGCGAAATCAAATCATCTTTTAGATCATCAACATCCCATATTTTTTCGAATGACAGTTTATTATCATCATCATCGAGATGGACCCAACTATCATAGAGAAGATTAAAATTACCCAAGGGATTTTTGGGCAATTCTTTTACCGGATTTATTTTTCCATTTAAGGCATAAAGCGCCGTCATTATGGTGGTCATTCCCCCTGCGGAAGCACCTCCCATAGCATCAATAACCACATTGTTCTTAGGCACAAGCTTGTCCGAAATGCCATTTACTTCACCCTTTTTAGCTCTATCCCAAAGGTCAAGAACCTCAAACATATAATCCATAACCCCGGCTGTATAGCAACCTGCTGAAACTGCACCTGCCATTGTTAAACCCAGATGAAATGTATTTTGTTGTTTATCTTTTTTTGCCATTTTATTTTATTTTAAGTGTTGACTAAACAGTTTAAAAATCGTTTATCAATGTAGGAAATGTTACTTCATATTCAATTCATGTTGGATGTCTGAATTACGAACAGTCATTTTTTTTAAATCCTTTCATTATAATTTAGAGGTAAAAGATTCTATTCGTTTCCTTAAACTTTGACCAATTGAATTTTCACTGAAGCCAATGAATATACCAACGAGCAATGCCAAGTTCCCATGATCTTCTTTTCCAATATATTTAGTATTCAGAATTTCTCCACTACCTATTTCAACATTAAAAAAACCAGTAATAAAAAACAGAAAGAATACGGACGCCACCAATCCTACCACGGCGAGTCGGAAGAATGGGTGTGGAATATTATCTTTCAGTGATTTTATTTCTTCAAGTGTCTTAGATTTTTTAAATAGCGAAAATGAAACCCATGTACCTATCGAAGAACCTATCAGAAGTAAAAGCCAATTAACCATAAAGTTTTTATCGATGTTTAGATGATCATAAAAAGCATCACTAACCAATTTCATTTTTATCAAAAAAATGATAAAAAAACAGATTAAAACAACACTGACCATGGTAACAGCTAAATCTTTAATAAAAGGCAGCTTTAGTGACCACCATTTAGAGGCCACAAAATTTTCTTTAAACATTTCCAATTGCTTTTTGGCAAAAACGTTATAAGTAGATGTTCCACCAACTTCAGCTATTCCAAAAAGGGGTTCTAAAAACTTATCAGCCTCCTCTTGAGATTTACAGGTCTCTTTAATGACAGTCTGCATTTCTTCTACATTACCGATGAATTCAAATATTTCAACAGGTATTGTATAACCTTTTGGTTTCTTCAAATACATTTCTATTTTGTGATTTTCTAATTCTGTTCTATAATAAAGAATGTCTGATCCGGGATTAATTGTATTTTCGATTTCGGTTCTTATAGTCTTGATCGATTTTTTTTCTTTTTCAGTCAATTCTATATTTTCAAATAAATTCTCCATTTTTAAGAAATCCAAGAGCCGGTTCTTATCCCATTCTTTTTTTGCGGTTTCTTCCAAAAATTGAATTTGCACTTTATTACGGAGTTCAACTTCAACTGCTTTGATCTTATTTATATAATTTTCTAATTTTTTCTTTAAATCTTGCATAGCATAAATTTTTAATTAATAAATCATAATTCTATATCCGTTTTCCAGTCATCATCTAACCGCATCATAGTTATCCTGATATCTTCCCAATCGTTGGGTTCTAAACGAATTCTACTGACTTTGTCATCCATGTCACCTTTTTCTAAATCTAACCCCTTTGATTCAATGAGATCAAGAAAATTATTTTGATCCTCATTTCTTTCGTTTTCATTCATTTTAGAAATTGCTTCAAACAATTCAATAAGTTTAAATTCTATATTCTTCATATTTATTATGTTTTAGTTTCACTTAAGTTCCATTTAATACCTGGCATGATTTTTATTTTATCCTCATCTATTGAATGAATAGAAGATCGATTCCCAATACTTGCATATAAAATCAACCTTTTCATAATAAGGATTTCAATATTCACACCTATATCCAGATTGCTTTTTTCAGAAGAATAAACTAATTCACCTCCAATATTTACATTTTGAGTTAAATATTTTAACCCAACCCCTAACTTTAGCTCATTGATATCTTTTTGATTTATTATATTATTACTTCGAAACATGACAAGGCTCATCAAATCAATCCCTTTTCCAAAGGAATATTGTCCGGAAATCCAAGCCTGATTTCTAAATCCATTTAAACTATCCAGGTTAAAATGACTATTTATAAATCTGCCTGCAGTTGCAAAACCTATTGACAATGCTGCTCCTTTCTTGTTTCGTAATTCCTCTTTTGTAAGCGCGTAAGCTTCGAGCAATGCTGTATTTTTAACAATTATATCAATATCTTTATTAAACGGATTCTGATCTTCAGCTGGTTTTAGTGCGGCATCGATTCTTTTGCCTAGTTCTTTATGTTGCAAAATATCCTTGCTATCAAAAAGGGTAATTCTAACACCTGTACTTACAAAAATATCATCAGGAAAATCTTTAATTGTCGTTGTCGCAACCGAAAGTTGTGTGTTGGCTAAAATTCGATTTATTTTTTTCTCTCTATAGCTATTAATACTTTTTAATCTACCTCCCAGAACAAAATATGGATTAAAATCTATCGCTATACCTTTACTCAAATTATCATTACTAATAAAGCTATTGGCAAAATTGACTATCAATTCCTGGGCTGCAGAAGCGCGATTAACTCTTACGGGGTTTTCATCTAAAATTGAAAATGCAGGGCTTTCAGGCACATTATAATCCAATTTATATTTAAACGCATGCTGGGTGCTGTTAATATCATTTTGTGATAGTAACACTGAACATACGAGGGCTAATATGATCGATATTTTCAAATGCTTGCCCATAAATTTGTGTTGGAAGTTTGGGGTTGTTCAATATATATGACTTGATTTTTCATTGACCTTTGTTTTCCTTCTGAACATTGAGGAAAATGGCCATAATACGTCGTATTTCTTACAGTCTTGCACTTATTTCCATCTTGCCAAAATTCTATTTTTAAAATGGCATTTTCTATTTGTGACATTTGAATACATGCATTAATAGACCATGCGAATGCATGGTTTAATAATTTGTTCGATTTTGTACTCAGCTTAAATTTTACGGATCCGTTATCACCGGAATCCGCATCATGCTGTTCTACGATATCATACCCATTTGGTTTTTTGGGTTTTCCCAAATAAAATATTGCCGATGATCTTAAACCATTATTAGCAGATAACCTAACCTCAATCAATCCACCTTGTGGGTTAATCAAACAATAATTTGAATTCGACATTTTATAGTTTTTATTTGTTAATCACAATTGCCTGATTATAAAAAAACATCAAACGGTTGAATCAATTACTTATAATAAGCTTTAATAAAGTTCAGCCCATTTGTGGACATAATCCTGGCAATAATTTCATCTGCCGGAATATTGTTTTCTTTAACTTTGAATCCAGCATTTTTCATATAGTTGTACGCATGCCTCTCTAAAAAGTCGGCAAGGAAAGGCAACTCTTCAGCCGTCCAAAAACCGTTTAAAGGATCTATGATACCGTCAAAATCTGAGCCTATAGCCATACAATCCCAAGCAAAGAGTTTTTCATTATCTAATACTTCTAAGATATGTTGAATCTGGTTCCATAATAACTCAGAACGGTAATGCATAATTTTGGAGCGATGTATGGAGCGTTTGGTATTTTTCAGGGTATTTTTACTGGCTATTCTCCTTTCGTCTAATTGCAATCCAATAATGCCCTTGCTCTTTGCAATCCTGATGATCTCTTCATTATAAAAGTTAATGTCAACGGGATTAAACTTTCCGGCAGTCTTCGAACCTATTTGTTTTTTATTAGAAAAAGATTGTAAGCCATTAACAGCTCCATGACTAACGATCATTGGAATTTTTTTATAATCCGGATTGTTATCAATGAGTTTATAGAAATCCTTTCGGGAAGCCACACTCATATGTTTTAGATCAATTAATATGCGTTTACCATTGTCATCATTTAATAATTCTTTAACTACCTTTTTTCCCAGGGCAGTAAAGCCTGTGTTGATCCCTTCTGATTGGTCAACTTTCTTTTTAACCAGTTTAGTAAAGCTTTCTGCATGGCCACATAAGTGATTCCAAAAATGGTGAGCTATTGAAACAAAAAATGGTGGCGTATCCCAATTTTTAATCTTTTGAAGATTTGCCATAAAATCCTTTTCTTTTGGGACTTTATCAATATTCTGGTTCAATACATGCATTCCTTCTATCGACAACACAACGTATATGGTTGTAATAGTATCCTCGTTCCGGGCTTTAATAGTTTCTATTTCACTATAACTCTTAACTAGCTTGTATCTGAACTTTCCTTCCGGTAACTTAATGACCTTGCCATCTAAATGCTTATAAAAATCATATTCCATTTCAAGGTCCTTGAAATAATTTGTCATAGCCTGAACAGCGTCAACCCTTTTTTTTCCAACGCCGGTAGCAAAGTTTGAAGCTATATCTTTAATAAATTCATTTTTAATTTTATTGGCAAAAAACCATTTTTCAATGGGATAAAGAGATACACATACAATACGAACTCCTCCTTTAGCCATACTTGTGAAATTAGACTGAGAGAATTTAGTGAGATGAATAATATAATTAATGAATTTATCGGTAAGCGTTGGCGGATTGTATCGCCATATACTACTAGTTCTGCTTCTATCCGGATTATTTTGACCTATAACAGTGTAATTATAACTTTTACCATAAGGTTTCAATGCTGAATGGCAGTGAAGATCGACGTAGTTATTTTTAACAAAAGGCATCTTATTTTTTTAAGGTTTAACTGTTTGTATTATTGAATATTTATATTGAAAACTATTCACTACCTAAGTTATAGCATTAAAATACAGAAGTCAATGGGGAATTTTCCCCTTTTTTAAAGATGTGCTTTTCCTGATTCTCAAACACTATTGATTAAATTGAAATTATAAAACTTCTATAAATTCCCGCAACAACTTAAAGTGTATAAATTACAAGCAATATTTTTTTATATCAATGATACTAATCAGTTTTCCATCCATATAATAGTTGTACTATACAAAGGTGATAGTAATTTAGTATCCAGCCATTGAGATTTGTTGATCTTACCATTTTATTGAGTTTTAACATTCTCAATTTTAATAACCCCGCAGCAAAGCTGCGGGGCATAATTTAAACTTATAATTAGGGAGAAAGGTTTCTTCCTTATCTGATCCTTAATTATTGTTTTAATATTCCTTTTGTTGCTTTAATTGCTCCAAAAAGGTTTTTAATATCAGAAACTACCAATTCATCTGAATTTATTACCGATGCAGGTTTTATTCTGACGGCATCTTTAAATGGGACCTGGTAATTTTTAAGTAACTTTTTACCGTTTACCTTCCCACTTAGTTGAACCGGTAAGTTAACCTGAACGCCTTTACTTACAATTTCAAGACCGGCAATTCCTTGTTTAATGTTAAAAACCAAGGATTTATTTGCCTGAATAGGAATATTATTAATACTGGTTCTAATATGGTCACCATTCACACCCAATTTATTGATTACCTCTATATTTACATTCTTAGACTGTGGAGATATAAGATCAATTTTGGCTGCATTCGTATTTAAATCATTCACTTTAATGGTGTTCACTTCATTTGTTTTTATAGTGGATACCATTTTTATTTCGGTTAAACCACTTCTAATAAGGTATTCCAACGTACCGTTTTTAACTCCTTTAACTTGGTGCTGATAATTGCGATTCTGATTGATCTTCACAAGATTTTTTAAATGATTTTTTAAATCATCAGAAAGCTTTGCCATCATTGTTGAATCATTAACAATATGATGTGCAGATCTACCGGACATTGCGTTTCTCAATTTCACAGTTGAAGGAAGAGTTGCTGTCATACCAGGTAATCGCCTGCTTGCTATGGCAGTAGCTACTGGGAGGGCTGTCAAATTAACGACTTCAGAACTTGTACTTAAAGAAACAGATTTTTCCTGACGAAGTAAGATTTGTCCCGGTTTTATATTAGCCGCTCTTTCAAAACCTACGAATGATGCAAAAAATTCTTCAGGTTTATTTCCGGATTTCAGTACTTGTTTTGCCCTGTTTCCATTACCATCGAGATCTTTTCCATTAGCATCCTTAATACTTGTGGTTTCCGCATCATCTGCCAAAATTAGTAGGGTTCCTGACAGTAATAATAGAATGGCATCCCAAACCGGTGTCCGTTGTGGCGTATCCAAAATACAATATGGCATATAGTGAAAACGTCCTCCTGACCATGCACCGCCGGTATAGGTCCTTGAACCGACATATCTGAACGTGTTATTATCAGGATCAACCGTGATCACTTTGGTATCATTGTTTGGGAAATTCGGATCCATTACTTTCATTTTCCAGGGTTTGCTACTTGTATCCCATGCGAAAGGCATAATACAATGAGGCCCACCGGAAAAATCATAATTCTGAGCAATACAAACTACGGGATTATCTCCGCGTTGAAAGGCACTTCGTGTTCGTACAAATACATCTTTGGGATCATGTGTGTTTCCGGTTACAAATTCTCCTAAGAACCACCAAATTGGCCTGGCACCAACCTGATAACTGTGCTTGATGTTAATTTCATTTTTTGAATCAGCATTCTCAATAACCTGATTTAGAGGTTGGTTTAACAAGCTATTATTCTTCCTTGCGTAAATCGCCTCTAAAGACATCCCGAAGCAATTACCACCGCTTGCAACACCTTTTACGACCCATTTGTAGAACAATGTGCGTAAGCCATCTAAAATATCCCACCATTCGGTCTCACTATCAACATCTCTATAGGCCGCAGCGTATTGATCCCTTGAAATTGCCGGGGTTTTGAAATTATCGAACTT
>CBDUIO010000083.1:0-8922 GCA_965367355.1 uncultured Flavobacteriaceae bacterium | reverse complement strand
CATGAAACCGGGATCTTTGATGAAAATGAGATATACCCCTACGTAACAGAGGGAATTGGCGAAGATATTTTACCCAAAAATGTCGATTTTAGTATCATCGATGGCTTTACTAAGGTGACCGACAAAGAAGGAGCCGTTTATACTCAAAGGCTGGCCAAAGAAGAAGGTATGTTTCTCGGTAATTCTGCCGGTTCTGCAATAAAAGGAGTGCTTCAGCTAAAGGAACATTTTACTAAAGATGATGTGGTAGTTGTTTTATTTCACGACCATGGCAGTCGTTATGTAGGTAAAATGTTTAATGATGATTGGATGCGAAAGATGGGATATATTGATTAGTCTAAAATGGTTTCGAAATAATCATTTATGTTTATTTACTTATCCAGATCAATTAAATATCCAACAGATAAATTTAAAAATCCGGTTGTTTTTAAGTCAGACTCCGTTTCCACTGCAGAAGGGAGGTTAATGTTATAGCCTAGTTGAAAATCCCAGGATTTGGTCGTTAAGGATAAGGGAATATTTATTTGTGTATTTAACAGATCAAAAATATCATTGTACACAAATTCTGTAGTTAGATCATCTCCCTGACCAGCCAATTGCTCCAGTGCAATGGTTTGTTGTGCCAGAATAAAATTGAGTTGAGGTATCAGCTTTAACGAAAAATTCTTTTGTTTGGTAATGTTAATTTTCCCAAAGCTACTGGAAACTAACTGAAAGGATTGATCGGTTCCAAATAAATAGGATACGCCTATTTTAGTGCCAAGGGTTCGCTTTTTGTTACGCAATCCAAGACTTACATCAATAGAGTTTGTAAAGGTGTCCCAGCCATCAGAATAAAAATATCTGGTATAACCTGCACTGTAAGTCAATGACTTGTTCTTCCCTAAGGCATTATAATAACCAACGTAAACATTGGTGAAATCCCAGTTGGGTTCAAATGTTTCATAATAAATTCCGGAAACACTAATATTAAATCCTGAAGAACTGTAATATGAAATCTGTGGGACTAAATTGAATTGGTCAATTCCGGAATCCCGTCCGGAAAAGTAAGTGTTACTATTAAACGAAACATTTGTATAAATGAAATTGAAGGTATTAAAGGAGTTTAAAATATCGTCAAGTAATTTCTGGTCGTTAAAGAATAGTTCATCAAGAAGCAAATCGATTTCATCATCGTCTTGCGTGACCTGCGCATAAGCACTAACAGTGGTTGCCGCTGTAAACAGCAGCAACCAGAATGCTATTAATCGTTGTTTGGCTATGGGACGATAAAGTTTCATCTCTTAAAAGATCTTAATTTCCGCCATTACCATTTCCACTACCACCTTGATTTCGACCTCCTTGTCTTGGACGTTCTCCGTCATTGCCAAAACCACTTTGATTTCTTATCTCACCTTGATCGCGTGACTGTCTTGTTTGTTGTACACGTTCTCTAAGCATTTGTCTTTGCTCTTGGGTCAATGAGTTCCTAAATTGGTTTCGAATTTGGCGTAATTGTCCTTCCTGATTTTGAACCAATTCGTTTTGTTCATCAGAAAAACATTCTCTAAGCCTTTTTCTTATTTGTTCTCTTGTTTGAGTTTGATCTTGCAAAATGGCTAATTGTTCTTCGGTTAGTGATGCACGAAGCTGTTCACGATTTTGTAACATCAATTTACGTTGTGTTTGAAGCATTTCCTGTTGCTCTTGAGAAAGCTGGTTCATGATTGGTCCATAATCGGTTTCCTGTGCAAAAATCAAAGTACCTGAAGATAATAGCATTACAAAACTGAATGCTGCGATTAATGATTTTACTTTTGTTTTCATGATTAAATATTTTATTTTTTTGTTTGATTCTTAGAACCTAAAAGAAAGTAATAGTTTGTTTTTAATTTATAAAATTATATTTTCAATCAGGTTATTATCTATATAACTGTTTATTAATGAATCTTCTACAAAAAGAGAATTAATAAATATGTCTTCTAATTGCTGCTCAGAAAGTTCTGCTTCAACAATAATTTCATTTAGTATAAAGTCATCTATATACTCATCCAATTTAGAATCATCAACAAGTAATGATGACACTAAAAAATTGTCTGCAGAGCTCAAGTCATTTATGGTTTCAATTGCATCAATTTCGGTTACTTGAAGATTGCTTTCAATGCTTTTATTTTGCATCCAGAAAGTAATAGCAATTAATAGTAAGATTGAAGCCGCAATTGGATACGCGATAAATGGTTTAAGCCCAAATACAGTTCTTTTTTGTTCGTTTTCCATCTTAAGGTTTTTTAAGATATTTTTCTTGGATTTGGAAAAATAGTCATCTGGAACATCCAATCCCAGAAACTCCTTATGCTCTTGAGCAAGGTCTTTTTTAAGGTTTTCCTCCTTTAAAAATTCAATTCCAGACTGCTCATTAGTGATCTTATTATCTTTTTTAGATTTTTCCATAGTACTATTTAGACCTTTTATTTTGAAATTAGTTTGTATGTGTTCATATAATAATCTCTTCTTCGTAAATTTTTTCTTCAATTGTTTTGACCACGCTGTAATAAGACGATTTCAATGTATTCTCGCTAACATTCAATATTTCTGATATTTCCCTGAAACTTAAGTCGTCAAAATATTTCATTTGAAATACGCGCTGTTGTTTGTCTGACAGCTTAGAAATGATTTTATGAAGTTTCAATTGCAGTTCGTTGCCATTAAAATAGGCATCCTCTTTTAAAGTATTGATGTACGAGTTGTTGCTCTGATCCAGAGGTACTGATGTTTTAATTTTGTTCTTTTCCAGAAAACGTATGGATTCATTATAGGCTATTCTGTACATCCATGTATGCAGGCTGCTTTTTCCCTGAAAGTTCTTAATACCTCTAAAAACTCTAATGAATGTATTTTGAAGGACATCATTGGCATTATCATGGGTAAGTACTATCTTCCTGATATGCCAATACAACCGCTCTTGATACAGATCAAGTAGATCACTAAAAGCTTTGTCTTTTTGCTTAGGATCTTTGAGTCTTCTTGTAAGATCAATTTCCTTATTCAAACGTGTTTGGTTTTATGCTTTGACCTGGTTAATTTGGAATAGTTTGTTAAAGGACTAAAAAGATACTGGATTTATTTGTTGAAAGAAAGCCATTGTTTAAATTTCAAATTAGTTTAATCGAGAAAGTGGGTTGTAAAATAGATTAGACTAATACATTTTCGAAATCAGAATCTGCGCAAAATATGGCCGATATTCTGGATTGATTTACAATATTGACCATTTCTTCAATTTTCATTCCATTTTCAATATTAAAAATGTTTATATCCGTATTTCGTTCTTTATTTACATTTTCAAGCAAATCGCCTTTTTTCAAATTAATACTCGTGTTTTTTGGGAATCTGATCATCGTATGCAAATCTTCAATATCACTTTTTGTGAATACTAATTTTGGATTGTTATTAAGAATATTAACATCAATTGTACCTTTCCAGTTACGTCGTATTAAAAGAGAGATCAAAGCAGATAAATTGTTATTTCTAACACTAAAAGTCTCTTTCCAGTTTTCAGGAATGTTCGTCATCCATAAACTAATATTTTTTTCTATGGCAAGACTTGCTGTTGAGAATGGGATATAAATTATCATCCCAAAATTATTCCTTTTAGCATCCGTTAAAAGTTTATTGTAATAATTTAAATTGGAAGTTGCCGAATCGATACTTGCAAAAATGATATTCGGTTTAAAGAATGCTGCATTCAACGATTGCATGCTTACGTTTACAGTCGTGTTAAAATCTGTATTATCAATAACAGTATAAGAAACTGATAGACCACTCTCTTTAAACTTGGATACGGCATTCTTCAGAAAATTTTCCAAATTTCTTTGTTCTGCTTCATTTTCATTTCTCAGTGCCAGAATTTTAATTGAACCTTTTGGATAAATAATTGAATGAATAAGTCTAAAAGAACTCCTTAGCTCTTTAGGCATAGTAACCGGAATTAATAAATCTGGTCGCCAGGACCTAACTTCCCTTTCCTGCCTTAAACTGTTTGTCTTTTTTGTGGCCCATTCTGCCAAAGCAGTAAAAAGTCCACTTCTTGAATCTCCTGCTGCCGATTTAATGTTCATTCTTACTAGATACATGTAAAATAATACAATAAATATTAAGGAAAATAAAGCAAAAATTACGTTGAGCACAAACATAATAGCAATAGAACCAAAGGCTCCAATGGCAGGCACTATAAGCGGTATTTTTAAAGTTGGTCTGTAACTCGGTAAACCCAGGGTCTGCTCAACTAGAGCTACTACATTAACCATGGCATATGTGATCATGAAGAACATGGTTAATAAGGGAGCAATGGTATTTAAATTTCGTAATGAGATTCCGAATAAAACAATTACCGCGGTTATAATCATGGCATTAAAAGGCTCTCCATTTTTTGATTTTTTTGCGAGTTTCTGACTCTTGGGTAAAATGTTTTTTTCGCCTAAAGCGAGTAGTATTCTGGGAGCTCCAACAAATGACCCTAATGCAGATGATAAGGTAGCACCTAATAATCCGGCAAGAACTATTGGTCCAAATAAGGATTTATCAATAAAAACATTATAATTTTCAGCTAATTCACCGGGAGTTGCAATAACGGCAGCTACAAATATCAAACTGATGTATATTATAGTGGTTAAAATCACCGAAGAAATGGTGCCAACAGGAATACTTTTTCTTGGGTTTGTTAAATCTCCTGACATATTAGCGCCTGCCATGACGCCTGTTACAGCAGGGAAAAAGACCGCAAAAACGATCCAAAAAGAGGAACCTTTAAAATTATTTTCAACAGATCCGGGGTATTTACCGAACCATTCAAAATTAAAATTCAACTCATTTACAAATAGGGATCCATAAATAGAAACCAGAGATAAAACGATAACTCCTAAAATGACATATTGAATTTTAAATGCAAAACTAGTGCTAATAAAAGCTATGGTCATTACAAGCGCAAAAATTAAGAGATCAAGGATAAGAGGGCTAAATTCTGGAATTAGTGTTTGCATTCCTTCACGAAATCCAAAAATATACATTGCAACCGCAACAGCTTGAGCAAAATAAAAAGGAATTCCAATGGCTCCGCCAATTTCCAGTCCAAGGGATTGCGATATTAAACTAAAAGCACCACCGCTGCCTATTCTAATATTCGTTGTGATAGAAGAAAGGCTAAGGGCTGTTGTTAAAGTAATGGCCACTGCAAGCAAGACGATAGCCAAAGCACCAAGTACTCCGGCGTTACCTACAACCCATGGTTGACGAATATACATGATAACCCCAAGTATAGTTAAAGTTGTTGGAGTAAAAACTCCTGCAAATGTCCCAAATGTCTTTCTAGCCATAATGGTGGTTTTTTACAAATTCAACTTATAGGTTTTAATTCCTAAACTTTCTTGCCTTGAATTACAAAAAAGATTATAAATCTAAGTTACATGAAATTCTCTCATATTAGGTTTATTTTTTTAGCTTAATTGAAATAAATTTGTAATTTAATTGCTTTAATGCAAGAGGATTTTTTACATCATATCTGGAAATTTAAAAAGTTTAAGACTTCTAATCTGGAAACAGCCAATAAGGAAACTATCGAGATAGTATCTGTTGGTAAACATAACTTGAATTCTGGGCCAGATTTTTTCAATGCACGACTTAAAATTAAGGATCAGTTATGGGCAGGAAATGTTGAGATACATATAAAAAGCAGTGACTGGTATGTTCACAATCATGAAATAGATAAGGCTTACGATAATGTCATCCTGCATGTTGTTTGGGAACATGATTCAGATGTATTTAGAAAGGATCAGACCATAATTCCAACATTGGAATTAAAACAGTTAGTGTCTCAAAATGCATTAAAAAACTACAAAAAATTATTTTCAAAATCCCAAAAATGGATCAATTGTGAGGACCAGTTTAGCTCTGTTGATGGTTTTACCATTAATAATTGGCTGGAAAGAATATATTTTGAAAGGCTGGAACGCAAATCTATGGATATCGAGACCTTGCTTAAGTCATCTGGAAATGATTGGGAAGGGGTTCTTTTCAAGATGTTGGCTAAAAATTTTGGCCTGAAAGTGAATGGTGATTCGTTTTTAAGTCTTGCGAATTCAATTGACTTTTCTATTGTCAGAAAAACACAGCAAAGCTTAATTAGTTTGGAAGCCTTGTTATTTGGTCAGTCCGGATTGTTGGATAAGGATATTCAAGAGGTTTATTTTAGTAACCTAGTTAAGGAATACCAATTTTTAAAACAAAAATTTAACTTGTCAAATTCCAACGTGACGCCGTTGCAGTTTTTCAGGTTACGACCACCAAATTTTCCAACGATAAGATTATCTCAATTAGCCAATTTATATCGAACTGAGCAAAACTTATTTTCAAAAATCATTGAACTGAATTCAATTAAAGCATTTTATGATCTTTTTAAGGTAAGTGTATCTGAATTTTGGGAATCCCACTATACATTTGACAGACAATCAAGATCTTCTAAAAAGATAATTTCAAATAACTTTATTGATCTACTCCTTATAAACTCAATCATCCCTATTAAATTTAGTTATGCCAGGTTTCAGGGTAAAGATGTTGAAGAATCCATAATAAATTTGATTCAGGAAATAAAATCAGAAAAGAACAGTCTGGTCGACAAATTCAATGAATTAAAACCTGTATCTAAAACAGCTTTACAGTCACAGGCATTGATTCAGCTAAAAAATGAATATTGCGATAAAAATAAATGCTTACAATGTGCAATTGGTAGTAATATTTTAACAAGAAATGATTAATTTGCAGCATGAACTCGATCTATAAACCGTTACTCTATTTTCAAAAACATGGATATTATGTTTGTCAGCGTATTGCTGACAGATTTGGTATTAGAGCCAAAGTAGTGCGAACAACATTTATGTATTTAACATTCGTTACTCTGGGGTTTGGATTTGCATTATATTTATTTATGGCATTTTGGATGAAAATAAAAGATCTGCTTTACACAAAACGCAATTCTGTTTTTGATCTGTAATAAAATATGGTTAGACTTTATTCCTTTTTTAAAACAAAGATCTATGTAGCATTGTTTATGCTATTGGTTATCATGGTTATTGGCATATTTGGCTATAGATATATTTCTGATTATTCATGGATTGATTCTATATATATGACAGTAATTACCATAACAACAGTTGGTTTTGGTGAGGTACATCCCTTGGACGAATTTTCTAAAATATTTACAGTATTTTTAATTTTGACAAGTATCATAATTGTCGGGTACGCAATTTCTATAATTACGGAATATATATTAAGTAAGAATAATATTGAAGAATTAAAACTTAAAAGGATGCAGAAAAAAATTGATAGTCTGTCCGACCATATTATTATATGTGGTTACGGAAGAAATGGCAAACAGGCTGGCACCAAATTGCTCGCTTATAAAAAGCCTTTCGTGGTTATTGAAAAAGATAAAGAGTTAATTGAAAGGAATCAATCAGATAACGTAGCATTCATTGAAGGTAATGCTAACGAAGATGAAATTCTTCATAGAGCCGGGATCGAACGTGCAAGCGCATTAATTTCTGCGCTTCCTAATGATGCCGATAATTTATTTGTGGTATTATCAGCAAGACAGATCAACAAAAATCTTCATATTATTAGTCGAGCCTCTCAAGAAACATCCTACCAGAAATTAAAACTTGCGGGAGCTAATAATGTAATCCTTCCGGATAAGATTGGTGGTGACCATATGGCTTCTTTGGTGGTAATTCCCGGATTGGTCGAATTTATTGATAATTTGACGATTGTTGGTAAGGATGGAATCAATATTGAAGAAGTCCCTGTTGAGGTATTATACGATCCTTCCACTCCAAAATCGATCAAAGATCTAGGTTTCAGACATGAAACCGGTTGTACCGTAATCGGCTATAAAAGTCCGGAAGGAGAATACACCATAAACCCCGATGCCAGCAGATTATTATACCCAAAATCCAAAGTAATAGTACTTGGCAGACCGGAGCAAATTGATAAACTGAATAATCTCTATAACATTTAGTTTATCATTTCCATTTTAACAGCTTATGTTTTAAAAAATCAATTATTTTTAGCATCTTGCTGACTTTAATTGTTAAAATAATAACTAACCTCTTAAATATTATGAAGAAATATCTTCTGTCAATATTCGTATTAATTCTACCTGCTATAACTTTTGCACAAAACACCGAACTAGGATTAGATGAGCGTATTAATGCATGGTTTGAACCTATTACAGCAAAATGGGAGGGAATCGTGTTTTGGGAGGTTCCGGGGACAGGTGTGCCTTTGGTAGTATTATTATTGGTTGGTGGAGCCTTGTTCTTTACAATTTTTTTTAGATTCATTAATCTACGTAGATTTTGGTTAGCGATCAATGTCGTTCGAGGCAAATATGATAAAGTAGAAATTGATGAAGATCATGGCATTGAAAAAGCAGAATTGAACATTGTAGATGGTGATATTGCAGATACAATTAGAGATGAAAGTAAACATGGGGAAGTTTCTCATTTTCAGGCCCTGGCTACTGCCGTTTCAGGAACGGTAGGCTTAGGAAATATTGCAGGTGTTGCACTTGCCATTTCCATTGGAGGCCCGGGAGCAACATTTTGGATGGTTGTTTGCGGACTCTTAAGTATGTCTACAAAATTTGTGGAATGTACCCTTGGAGTTAAATATCGTGATATAGGTCCTGATGGAACCGTATATGGAGGTCCAATGTACTATTTAAGGCGAGGTTTAGGATTAAGAGGATACCATAAAATTGGTAAAGTATTAGCGGTTCTTTTTGCAGTTTTGTGCATAGGAGCATCGTTTGGAGGTGGAAATGCAGTGCAATCAAATCAGGCGGCTGAGCAATTAGCTGCTATGTTAGATCTGCAGGGAGGCTATACAGGAACC
>CBDUIO010000082.1:0-9069 GCA_965367355.1 uncultured Flavobacteriaceae bacterium | reverse complement strand
GAACACAAGAATTTGATAAAATCAATTGTGTGTCATTGATTATGTTTCCATTTTTTAACATGAGAGCGTTAGTCAGTTGTATGGTACCCTGATTTTTAAGGACGCCTGGACCAATTTGAATCTCTCCTTGGTTAACTACTAATAAACCACCAGCATTCACATTGATATTACTCATGGTAATGAAGGTAGCATCCTGAAGTACATAGAGTTCGGCATTATTTTTAAGTTTTATCGGGTTATTTGAAGAATACACGATGTCATGCTTGATGGTTATCGTGCTATTGCCAACCTCATAATTAGGAACAGGGTTGTTATTGCAAGGGCCTCCTGAACAGTTCCATGCCAGAGGGTCACCCCAATCGTTGGAGAGGCCAGTCGTAGTATAATTCTGTGCGAACATCATTGGAGATGTCAGCAGAACCAGTAAAACAGTTAAATAAAAGTTGTTGATTTTTTTTGTGGCACACCAAGGACCACGTGCAGTTGTTGGTTTCATAGTTGTTGGTTTAATGATAACAGTAGCAGGTTAATACTCCAAAGAAAACCAGTGGTCTTTTTAAGGCATTTACAGACGTGGGTGTTCGCTATGAATCAACAATTGGGGTAGTTAATATACTACAATTCAAAAAAATAAAATGCTGATTTTATCAAAATAATTGGTTTTAACATTTAATTAACAACATTGATCTTCTTTTTTTGACTCTTTGGTAGATCTTCGGATACATTTATTTATATACTGTATTGACTTACAGGAATTAATTCATCAATATTTTTTTATTATTAGTATCTCAAATCGTTTTAGTATTAATTTGCTATTTTTAGATGAATCAAAAGTGAATATCATGGCTAAACTAACAGCAGACGAGAAAATCAATGTTTATTGGGAAGGAATAAAATATATAAGTGGTCTCAACCGATCTTCAGAAATAAAGGCTGGACTTATTATTTCTTTTTATGGGCTGCTCATTGGAGTTGTTTTTCAATTGGCTATTGAGGTTGGCAGTGACTTTAGCTTTAACTATTTGTTGATAATAGCTTCCATTATTTTTCTGATTTTCGTTTCGCGCTCCATTTATTTTAGCTTTAAATGTTTTTTACCACAAATTGAAACTAATTTTGATTCTAATGTTTTTTTCTTTCACGATGCGGTAACAAAGTACGGTTCCATTAGTGATTATTCAAGACATTTAATCAATTTATTGGAGGATGAAGAGCGGCTTTATGAACAACTGGGGGAACAGATCTTTGTAAACTCTTTGATAGCATCAAAAAAATTCAAGGATGTCAACAAATCAGTAAAAAATCTCGTTTATAGTTTTATTCCTTTATTGGCGAGTGGAATCATAATTATCGTCCAAAATATTTTTTGAAATTCTAGGACAATTTTGACTTTAGTTCTCGAAGTTTTCTAGCTTTCAAGTTACGACGATTCCATTTTGCATACATGGTATGGTATTGATGATTTTCAAGAAACTTGACTTGTAATTCCAGCCATTGATTTTCTGTCTTAACGACACCAAAGTACAAGAATTCCTGATAAAGTTTCTCACTAAGAAAATCGTAATCATGTCTTCCCAAATAGTCCAAGTCTGCATCTGCAACGATCTTCTCATAAAAGGATTGTGGTTCTTGCGGGACTTTTGTCGCTCTTATCATTCCATTCACGATATCGATTTCACTCGATGTGAGTACACCTTTTAACATTGGCTCAATCAATGTAATACTGCGTTCTTCATGATCCAAAGGTGAAACGGTATATCCAAAATCATGACTTATTGCGGCAATTCTTATAAGTTTGGCCATGTTGTCATCTATCCTGTAAATCTTTATATAGTTGTCGCATACATTGGCTACATCAATAATATGGTCATAAGAATGATAGCTGAGGTGCGGGGCCAACTTCACTTTCAATTCTTCTAGAATACGAAAACAAATTTCAGGATATGTCTTTTGGTTAACAAGAGTCATTCATTAAAGATTCTATTAATAATACTTATTAAATTAGTTAGTTTATTTTTTTCAGCCTTTATTATAATACAACGGAATTTATTTTTTACTATGACAATATTAATTTAAATTATTCTTATTATGAGACCATGGCGTCATATTTTGTTTCGGCATAATACATTTTGAGCTCTTGCTGGTTCTTTGCTTGAATGATTCCTCTATAGTTAAAACGATGCCTGTCTTTTAAATACTGGTAGGTGGTTTCAGAAACATTTATCTTTCCCGGTTCCGAATTGCTTTCCATGCGTGCAGCAATATTTACTGTGTTGCCCCAAATATCATACTGAAATTTCTTGGTACCTACAACTCCGGCAACTACAGGACCTGTATTAATTCCAATTCGAACTTCAAAAGGAAAAATCTCATTTGATGGGTTAGCTTTCATCTGCTCTACAAATTCCAAAATTTCCAAGGCTGCATCGAAAGCGTTGTCTGCGTGGGTTGTATTAGGAGTTGGTAGTCCACCTGCACACATATAGGCATCGCCAATGGTCTTTATTTTCTCCAGATTATGTTTTTCGATAATGATATCAAATTTTTTGAAATAATAGTCAATGCTCTTTACCAGGTCTTCTGCAGGAATCTCTTCCGCTACTTTGGAGAATTGTTTGAAATCGGTAAAAAGCACGGTAACTTCCTTAAAGGACTTAGCCTTAATCGAACCATGTTCTTTTAGCTCTTCGGCTGTTTCTTTTGGGAGAATATTCAAAAGGATGGTTTCACTCTTATTGCGCTCTTCAGCAAGAAGTGCATTGGATTTCCGGATGAATCGATACCGCGAAAAAATTCCTCCAGCCATGGCCAGAAACAATGCCGCCATCGCATATAACAATCTTTTAGAAGCAGTTGTACGTTCTATCTGTGTTTGTTTTAACTCGTTATCAACGTTGAGTAGTTGAATTTCTCGTTCTTTGTTTTCCAAGTCATACTGAAAACGCATATTTCCTATAGTTTCCTCATAAGAGTCGTTTCTGATGGTGTCGCTTATAGCCGCATACAATTGTTGATATTCATAAGCTTTTTTGTAATCCCTCATGCCTGAATAGGCTTTGGACAGGCCGTCATAAGCATTTTTCATATCTCTGTAAACTCCAGTAATCTTGGATAGTTCAAGACCTTCGTTAAGGTTTACAACGGCTGCAGAATATTTTTTCTGATTAATGAGCAATTCTCCCATGCTTATGAGCGCCTTGGTTTTCTCCAATTTGGTATCGTTTAGTTCAGCCGCCTGAATGGCTTTTCGGTGATACTCCTCAGCGAGATCATATTGCTTAAGGTCTTTATAAGCCTTACCCATATAATTATAAGTATGTGAAAGACTACTTCCAGACCTTGTGTAGGCCTCGAGAGCATCATTAAGATGTGGCAAAGCAGCTTGTGGATTTTCATTGTTAATATAGAGTTCTGCAATGTTAAGAGCAACAGCACCGACACCTTCATCATACCCCATTGCGCTGAAAATATCCTTGGATTTGTTAAAGGATTCGAATGCTTCATCATATGTAGTTGATTCATTGGAATAAACAGCCCCAATATTTAAATAAGCCGTTCCAATTCGGGAAGAATCCTCTATTTTTTCTGCAATTTTAACTGACCTAATAAAATAATCCAGGGCCTTGGGGTCATCTCCTTTTGTTTGATAAACAGCTCCAAGATTATTAAGCAAGTTGCTAATGCCAGTTTCGTCTTCGATCTCTTCAAATATGGCTAAGGACTTTTTCCAATGAACCAGGACATCTGAAAATTCTCCCTTGACATAATGTCCAAGGCCCATATTCTTGTGTGCATATGCAAGACCCTTTTTGAAATTGATCGCTGCTGCCAGTTCAATAGCCTCGCCTGAATATATCATGGAAGAATCTGGTTGGGTCCGGAATAGCTGAGACCCTATGTCCAGTAAAGTATTCACTTTCGTGGAATCGTTTATTTGCTCCGTTAATTGAAACTTCAGTTCCTCCACGCTTTTACCATTCTGCCCAAAGGCATTTAGTGTAAAGAAAACCAAGATGATAAAATTAATCCAATTGAGATTCATCAAAGTTATATGTCAAAAAGTTAGCGGGGAACGATAAAAATAAGGAAAAAAATTAATTAATCGACTTATTTACTTGTTTTCAATAGACTGGTTCTTAATCCAATTTAATTTACTTTTCTTGAGAGTCCTTTAAGAAATTATTAAAAGAATTTAATCGACGGATTCAATCAATGCTCTTAAAACCAGATAAATCAAAACAGTCATTAACCTTTGTTCACACTAGTTATTTATTAAATCATTTTCTTTTAATACTCTTATAATATTTCCGCCAGGTATTTTGATAATGTCTTCTTTCTAATACCCTTTTTCAATTAATTTAAAGTTAATTAAGGGTATGACGAAACATTGTCCAAGCGTTGGCGAGTTAATACAATTCCATCAACATTTCTGACTTAGTTTTAAATATATCAAATGCTCAAATGCTTTTACCCACTTAAGTTTCCTTACTCCTAAGAATATCCATCTTTAAATCTTAAATTGATATTAAAAAAAAATGATGGTGTCATTTTTTTTGTATTTTTATAGGAGCCTCAATGACTTCATTAATTTACTATTTCGAAAAATTAGGATTATGCCAAAATTCAATTTAAAAATCAACAACCAAAATTACACTGTTGAGGCTGATAGAGACACACCTTTGCTTTGGGTTTTAAGAGACCAGCTTAATTTGTTGGGCACAAAGTATGGTTGCGGAATTGCAGTCTGTGGAACATGTGTAGTCCATGCTGATGGAATAGCTGTAAAAAGTTGTGCTTTACAGGTTTCGCAGGCAGAAGGAATGTCTATCGTCACTATTGAAGGTCTTTCAGAAAAAGGGGATCATCCGGTTCAGGAAGCCTGGAAAGAAATCGATGTGCCGCAATGTGGATACTGTCAGGCAGGACAGATCATGACCGCGTCTGCGTTTTTGGAGAGAAATCCAAATCCATCGGAATCTGAAATCAGAAATGCCATGCACGGTAATATTTGCAGATGTGCAGCTTATAATAGCATTGAAAAGGCCGTTAAGACTGCTGCAGATAAATTAAGTTAATCCATCAAAAGAAAAACAATGAAATGCTCATTAAAAATTTTCTATCCAATCGATATGAAAATTTGGGCGTGGCATCTGACCATAAAATAACAATAAATATTAACAGATGAAATCTTCAAATACATCAACTTTTAGTAGAAGAGGCTTTATAAAATCAACTGCTCTGGCAGGTGGAGGCATGTTAATTGGCTTTAATTTGTTCACCGCTTGTAAAAAAGAAGCAGAACCGCCAATAGATATCAGTCAGTTAAATTTTAATGATTTTAACGCATTCATTAAAATTTCTGAAGAAGGAAAAGTAACCATATTCGCTCCGAATCCGGAAATTGGTCAAAATGTAAAAACATCTATGCCAATGCTTATAGCAGAAGAACTGGATGTGGCATGGAAAGATGTATTTGTACAGCAAGCCGACCTGGATACAGAAAACTTTACACGTCAATTAGCCGGAGGAAGTCAATCCATCAGACTTGGCTGGGAACCATTGAGGCAAACCGGAGCGACTGCTAGACAAATGCTGATAAATGCAGCTGCTGCTAAATGGGGCATTGACGCATCAGAATGTAAAACCAAAGAAGGTGTAATCATTAATTCTGCGGGTGACAAATTAGGTTACGGAGAAGTGGTCACAGAAGCTGCAAAATTAGAAGTACCCGACAAAGTATCGCTGAAAGACCCTAAAGATTTTAAAATTATAGGAACTGAAACATCAAACGTGGATATTGATAAAATAGTCACAGGCAAACCCTTGTTCGGATTGGATTATAAAGTGGAGGGCATGCTATATGCTTGCGTATTGAGACCTCCGGCTTTTGGTCAGGTTTTAGAATCTTATGACGATTCTGGTGCTCGGTCATTACCCGGCATTGTTGATGTTATTACTATAGGCGAAAAGGCAAGAGGCTATTTAAAGCAAGAACAAAGAAGTTGGACTGTGCAGTTGGCTGGAACCGACAAAGTAGTTGTGATTGCAAAATCAACCTGGGATGCCATGAAAGGGGTAAAAGCATTGAAGGCAACCTGGAAAAACGAAACACCTCTTGAAAGCACTGAAACTCATGATAAAGCATTGTTCGAAATATTAGATGGTAATAAGTTCCAGACCTTGCGATCTGATGGTAATGTGAAAAAGGCCTTTGCAGAAGCAGATAAGGTTATTGAGAGAACCTATGAAGCTCCATTTTTACCTCATAACTGTATGGAGCCTATGAACTTTTTTGCAAATGTGACTCCGGATAAGGTTCATTTGGTCGGACCAGTGCAAACTCCTGAGGAAGCCGCAAATGTTGTGGCCAGTATGCTAGGAAGGGATCTAAAGGAAGTCCATTTGGAAATGACAAGAATGGGAGGCGGTTTTGGCAGAAGACTGTATGGTGATTTTGTATATGAAGCGGCTGAAATTTCCGAGGCCATTAAAAAGCCGGTGCAAATGGTATCCACCAGAGAAGGTGATATGTCAACCGGAGTATATCGTCCTCCAACAAAATATAGAATTGCAGCATCCATAAAAGATGGTAAACTGACAGGTTATCACTTAAAAGAAGCCTGTGTTAATGGCAACATGTATGGGTTGATTCCTAATTTTTTTCCGGCAGGAGCACTTGAAAATTATCAGGTTGATGTGGCAAGCTATCAAAGCAATATTACAACAGGAGCCTGGAGAGCACCTTATACCAATTTTCTGGCATTTGCAGAGCAAAGTTTCTTTGATGAAATAGCGGAAGCATTGGGTGTGGACAGAATAAAATTGCATTTGGATTTACTTCAGAAAGTCAAAGGAACAACAGACGAACGCATTCAATACAGTCCGGAACGATTGGAAGGTGTTATAAAATTAGCAGTCGAAAAATCGAATTGGGGCAATGCTGAAGAAGGCGTATATCAAGGATTCTCGACCTATTATTGTCATAACTCGCATGTAGCAGAAGTCGCAGATATTGTTATGGAAGATGGTCTGCCGGTTGTGAAAAAAGTGACCTGTGCAGTAGATTGTGGCATTGTGGTCAATCCGCTGGGAGCAAGAAATCAGGCAGAAGGAGGCGTTATAGATGGTATTGGTCATGCTATGTATGGTGAATTAACCTTTGCGAGTGGATTGCCTCAGTCAAATAATTTCGATACATATAGACTGATCAGAATGGGAGAAACTCCAAAAGTAGATATTCATTTTATTGAAAATGATATAGCGCCAACCGGTTTGGGTGAACCAACCTTACCACCTGTTGGAGCTGCTGTTGCGAACGCTATTTATGCGGCTACCGGAAAACGGATATACAAACAGCCATTTATCAATAATCTTCAATTACAAGAATTAAAGACTTAAATTTTGAATCAGTAAAAAGCAAAATCAGCTTAAAAAGGCTTCTTTATGATGCAAGAATTAAAACAAATTGTCAACGCATATAAGCGAGCTAAATCGGTTAATGTCAAAGCCGTATTGGCAACTGTTGTTGATCTGGATGGATCGTCCTACAGAAAACCGGGTGTTAGAATGTTAATCCTTGAAAATGACGACATGATAGGAGCGGTAAGTGGTGGCTGTGTAGAAAAGGAAGTGTTAAGACAAGCTCGATCGGTATTTATTGATGGCAAGTCAAAAATGATGACCTATGATGGTCGTTACAGATTGGGTTGTGAAGGCGTTATTTATATATTGCTTGAGGAGTTTAAACCTGAAAAAGAATTTATACAGCGATTCGATATAGCACTAACCAATAGAGAATCAATTGAGATTCAGTCCGTTTACCTCAGAAAAGAAGGTATTTTTCCTGATATTGGTTCTTTTGTAAATATAAATGACCAACGGTTTTCTTTATCCGGAATAAAGGAAATAAACGAATCGGTTAACCTTTTTAGTCAGGAATTAAATCCTTGTTTTAAGTTGATTATTCTGGGAGCAGAACATGATGCAGTTCAATTATGTCAATTGGCTGCGGCGACAGGCTGGGAAGTCGAGGTTGTTTCCGGAGTAAGTGAACCAAAAACCATTAAGAATTTTCCTGGGGCTCAAAATTTTGTTGCAACCTTACCGGAAGCTTATGATTTGTCTTCAGTTGATTCTGAAACGGCTGTGATGATAATGACCCACAGTTTCGCGAACGATCTTAAATGGCTAATGGAATTAAAAGATAGCCATCCTGCATATTTAGGTTTGTTAGGTCCCGTAAAAAAAAGAGAGAGCCTGATCTCGGGTTTGCTGGAGTATGAACCAAACATTTCTGAAAGTTTCTTAGATTCTATTCATGGTCCTGCCGGATTAAATATTGGCTCGGTCACTTCACAGGAAATAGCTATTTCCATTATTGCTGAAATATTAGCTGTAAAAAGGAATCAAACTCCAATGCCATTAAGGGAAAAGACAGGAAACATTCATGCCTAATTAAATGCCCAGACAACTAAAAATTGCAATCCTGATCATGGCTGCGGGCAGCTCCTCAAGAATGGGTAAGCCCAAGCAATTGTTAAAATGGAAGAATTCCAATCTTTTAAACCATGCCATAGAAATTGCGAATCGATTGGATTCAAAAAGCAATTTTGTAGTTCTTGGTTCTAATGCCGAAGCGATAATTCCGGAAATAAAATCAACTAATATAAATATCCTTATAAACGAAGATTGGAAGCAAGGATTAGGAAATTCCATTTCGTTTGGTGTGAGTTCCATTTTAAAAAGGGATTCTGGTCTAAACGGAATACTGATTATGCTTGCTGACCAACCCTTAATTGAATTGGATCATTATGTGAACCTGATGAAAGCTTTTAGGTCAGGGAAAGATCAAATTATAGCCACTGAATATAAAGATGGGAAATTAGGGGTTCCCGCATTATTTGATGAGGTCTATTTCAAAGAACTTTGCTCACTTAACTCTGATTTTGGGGCAAAACCATTATTGATTAAGCATCAGGAAAATGTTACTTCTGTTTGTAGCGATCAGTCGGTATTCGATATTGATACACAAGAACAATATGAAGCGATATACAAAGCAAATCATTAATA
>CBDUIO010000081.1:0-9080 GCA_965367355.1 uncultured Flavobacteriaceae bacterium | reverse complement strand
AACCGCTGTACAAGGTTTTGCAGACCTCTGCCTAGCCACTCGGCCACGACGCCATATTAGGAGTGCAAAGGTATAAAAAAATAAGATTTTAATACACAAGGATTTACTTTTTGTGCTTTTCAACCATTTTTATGGTAACCTTTTCAACATCTCCACCTATTGGAGGGTTTAATTTACTAACCCAAATGGTTGCTTTGATTGTTTTTGGCTCCTCATTAAAAATTCTTAATAATATCCGCTTTGCTACTGTTTCAAGTAAATGAGACGGTATTTGCATCTCTTCTTTTACAATTTGATTAAGAAGAACATAATCAACAGTATCACTTAGTTTATCAGTGATTGCAGATGTTTGCAAATCTGCTTTTACTTCAAGATCAACCCTGTAATCGCTGCCAATCTTTTTTTCTTCTTTTAAGCATCCGTGATAAGCAAATACCCGAATGTTTTCAACTTTAATTATTCCCAATATTTATAATTTTGATAGTCTTAAAAAATAGTCGTTTTTTGATAACTTTGTAAACTTATTAAAATCGCATGAACGAAGATACTAAATCACTCAATTTTATTGAGCAAATTATTGAAGAAGACTTAAGAAACGGATTGCCTAAGGAAAAGCTGCGTTTTCGATTTCCACCGGAACCAAATGGATATTTACATATAGGCCACACAAAGGCCATTGGAATAAGTTTTGGTTTGGGTTTAAAATATAACGCTCCGGTAAATTTACGTTTTGATGATACCAACCCGGTTAAAGAAGAGCAGGAGTATGTAGATTCTATAAAAAAGGACATCGCCTGGTTAGGTTATAAATGGGACAAGGAGTTGTATTCCTCAGATTATTTTCAGGAACTATATGATTGGGCGGTTCAAATGATTAAAGACGGAAAAGCTTATGTCGATTCGCAATCTTCAGAAGCAATGGCGGAACAAAAAGGAACTCCAACGCAAGTTGGGACCAATAGCCCTTACAGAAACAGATCTGTTGAAGAAAATCTGGACCTTTTCCAAAGAATGAAGAATGGTGAGTTTAAAGAAGGTGAACATATTCTTCGAGCAAAGATCGACATGGAAAGCCCAAATATGTTAATGAGGGATCCTATTATGTATAGAATTTTACATCAATCACACCACAGAACCGGAGATAAATGGTGTATTTATCCAATGTATGACTGGACGCACGGCGAAAGTGATTATATCGAGCAAATCTCACACTCATTATGCTCTTTAGAATTTAAACCGCACAGAGAGCTTTACAATTGGTTTAGAGATGAAGTTTATAAGTACAATTCTGACAGGTTACCATTACAGCCAAAACAGCGAGAATTTGCACGTTTAAACTTAAGCTATACCATTATGAGTAAGCGTAAGTTGTTAAAGCTTGTTGAGGATGGGGTGGTTTCCGGCTGGGATGATCCAAGAATGCCTACTATTTCAGGCCTGCGCAGAAGAGGGTATACTCCTAATTCTTTGAAAAAATTTGTGGAAACCGCAGGTGTTGCTAAACGAGAAAATGTCATTGATGTTTCACTTTTAGAATTTTGCATTCGTGAAGACCTTAACAAAACAGCCAATAGAGTTATGGCCGTCTTAAACCCGGTTAAACTTGTTATTACCAATTATCCTGAAGGTAAAGAAGAGTGGCTTGATGCTGAAAATAATCCTGAAGATGAGACTTCCGGAAGCAGGAAAGTACCGTTCTCAAAAGAATTATTCATTGAAAAAGAAGATTTTCAAGAACAGGCTAACAGTAAATATTTTAGACTTTCTTTAGGTAAAGAAGTGCGGTTAAAGAACGCATATATTATAAAGGGAGAGAAGGTAATCAAGGATTCAGACGGGAGTATCAAAGAAATTCATTGTACTTATGATCCTGAATCATTAAGTGGTAGTGGCACAGAAGCAAGTTTGCGTAAAGTTAAGGGAACACTGCACTGGGTTTCTATAAATCACGCTATAAAAGCAGAAGTTAGGGAATATGACAGGTTGTTCATGGATGAATCACCAGATAATCACCCTGATAAAGATTTTATGGAACTAATAAACCCCGAGTCTTTAAAGATAATTGAAGCCTTTGTTGAGCCAAGTTTAAAAGATGTGAAAGTGGGTGACAGATTTCAATTTCAACGACTAGGATACTTTAATGTTGATGATGATTCAACCCCTGAGCATTTAGTATTTAATAAAACAGTTGGATTACGAGATACCTGGGCTAAACAAAAGCCTAAGCAAAATGTAAGTCAAAATCAGCAAAAATCACAGCCACAAAAATCTCAAAGAAAGGCTATAGATGTGATCAAACAACTTGGAAAAAAGTACACAAACTTACCAGAAGAAAAGCAGAAGAAGGCAAGAAAAGAGATTCTGGATCTGGCTAATAACGTAAGTTACGACGATTTACAACCCTTGTTTGGAACGGCCGCAAAAAAAGCGGGGACACGCATTGCGACCATGTTAACGCTTAGTGTCTTGTTGAAGAATGGCCTTGAAAGAAATGATGAGATCAATGAATTTATTAATAAAGCCAAAGAAGACAGCAACGAACTTTTAGTTTCAGAGGCATTAGAACTTTAAACTTTGATCAATAGAATTTAAAATACCCCGAAGCTTAAGTACTTCGGGGTTTTATTTTAAACACTACAAACTTCTATTTCTTTGGTTTAGGTTTGGATTGTTTCATGGCTTCACCAATTTGATTACTGGCGGTAAAGCTCGCAACCATATCATTCAACATATTGCTTCCTGCCTGAGGGGAATTTGGTAACAGGATCAGGTTTGTATTCGTTTCACTACCAATAGCCTGTAAGGTGTCATAATGTTGAGTTACCACTATGAGCGCTGAGGCTTCCTGTGAATTGATACCTACTCTGTTCAATACATCTACAGATTCTTCAAGACCTCTGGCAATTTCTCTACGCTGATCGGCAATACCCTGTCCCTGTAAACGCTTGCTTTCGGCTTCGGCTTTAGCTTTTTCAACAATTAAAATACGAGCAGCATCACCTTCAAACTGAGCCGCGATCTTCTCCCTTTCAGAAGCATTAATCCGGTTCATTGCCTGTTTTACCTGAGGATCGGGGTCAATATCGGTTACTAGGGTTTTTATTATATCAAAACCATAATCGGACATAGCGTCATTAAGCTCTGCTTTAACAGCTAAAGCAATATCGTCTTTTTTAACAAAAACATCATCAAGCTTCATTTTAGGCACTTCTGCACGAACCACGTCGAACACATAAGAAGTAATTTGCTCATGTGGATAATCCAGTTTGTAAAAAGCATCATAAACCTTTTCTTTGATCACTTTATATTGTACAGAAACTTTTAGCCTAACAAATACATCGTCAAGGGTTTTGGTTTCAATGATCACATCCAGTTGCTGGATCTTAAGACTTAATTTACCCGCAATTCTATCTACTAAAGGTATTTTTAGCTGTAAACCCGATTGACGAATACTATTGAATCGGCCAAATCGCTCTATAATAGCTGCAGTTTGTTGTTTAACAATAAAAAACGATGAGATTAAAACGATTAACGCGAAAAAAATAATAGGAATTAGAAAAATGTTCATGGTGTTTTTTTGATTAAAAATTAAATAATTAATTAAGATACAAAATTTATACTATATTTGTTTGCCCACTTATTTAAAATCGACATGAAAAATCAACTTAACCTATTAGTAGCAATTACACTTCTTTTTGTTACAAACACATTCGCACAAAGACCAAATTATGATATTAGGAACTTTATTGGTCTGTATGGAGGAATTAGCCAATTTGATATTACCACCGATAATTTTGTTACTGAGAAGCAAGATGGCTGGATCGCCGGATTAACCGGTATTGTTAATGTTGAACACAAATGGTATGATGTAAGTTATGGAATTCAGTTTTCTGAAAACAATTTGAATATTTCAGGACGAATGACAGATAATGTTCCCGGTGAGGAATCAATAAAATATAAATTATCTGCGGCACAATTAGTCTTGTTAATGCATGCGAAGATATACAGACAAAATCTGGCAATTGATTTTGGACCTGTGATACAGGCTAATGGATTTCTTGAGTTAAAGGACAAAAGCCAGGAAGACTATTACATCAATGGATATGACGGATTAAAAGCTATCGACCTAAGAGATATTTCCAAATTCAACATTAATGCAGCTATAGGTGCAACAGCAGGATTTAAACATTTCAGGGTGCGCGCTCAATACCAATACGGGCTTACTAACATTCTTAATAAGCTTAATGATTTAAACATTGAAGGAACCAAATTCAAAGGAAATCAATCGCAAATTATTTTTACCGCAATAGCCTTGTTCTAGAAGCTTTCAATAGCTAATTCAATTCTTCTAACAGCGGCATCACGACCTATCATAAACATGATCTGGAAAAGATCAGGTCCTTTTAGGTCGCCAACTAAGGCTAACCTAAGCGGTTGCATGACTTTACCAAAACCAAATCCTTTTTTGACAATCCAATCCTTAATGTCTGACTGAAGAATTTCAGGAGATTCAGCTTGAGACTGGTTTAGTACTGATACTAATTCTTTCATGATAGCATCTGTATCCTCTTTCCAGACTTTCTTAGCTGCTTTTTCGGCATAACCTTTAGGGGTCTCAAAAAAGAAGTAACTCAACTCCCAGAAATCACTGACGAATGTTGCACGTTCTTTAATCATATCAACAACCATAGAAACATAATTGATATCAAATGTATCAAGTTCTGTTTTTGATGCTTTAAAAGCAATAGCCAATTCATTGTTGCTATGCTCTTGCATATAATGATGATTGAACCACTTGATCTTATCAGGATCAAAACGAGCACCCGCCTTATGCACACGTTCCAGTTCAAAGGAATTTATTAATTCGTTTAGACTGAATATTTCTTGTTCTGTTCCCGGATTCCAACCTAAAAACGCTAAAAAGTTAACCACAGCTTCAGGAAAATAACCTTCTTCTCGATATCCTTTTGAAACATCGTTTGTTTTAGGGTCTGTCCACTCCAACGGAAACACTGGAAAACCTAGTTTATCACCATCGCGCTTGCTTAGTTTTCCTTTTCCGGTTGGTTTTAAAATAAGTGGCAAATGAGCGAATTCAGGAGCTTCCCACCCAAAGGCATCATAAAGTTGATAATGCAAAGCCAGGCTTGGCAACCACTCCTCACCGCGGATAACATGAGTAATTTTCATTAAATGATCATCCACAATATTTGCTAAATGATAGGTTGGCATTCCATCGCTTTTAAAAAGCACCTTATCATCTAATACATTGGTGTCTATTTGAATATCACCACGAATAATATCTTTTAAATTAAGGGTTTCGTCTTGAGGTGATTTAAATCGAATTACATAATCCTCCGCGGCATCTAATTTTTCATTTACCACTTCTTTAGAAAGGGATAAGGAGTTTTTCAGTTTTAAGCGATTATGCCAATTGTAGATAAATGTTTTCCCTTTTGCCTCATGGTCTTTTCTATGAAAATCCAATTCATCATTGGTGTCAAAAGCATAGTAAGCATGTCCGGAAGCAATTAATTTGTCAGCATATTCTTTGTACAAGTGCTTACGCTCACTTTGTCTGTAAGGGCCTAACTCTCCATTTTTACCGGGCCCTTCATCAAACGGAATATTACACCAGTTTAAAGCGTCAATTATATATTGTTCTGCCCCTTCAACATATCTGTTTTGGTCCGTATCTTCAATTCTTAATACAACGGTGCCTTTATGTTTTTTAGCAAATAAATAGTTAAAAAGCGCTGTTCTAACTCCTCCAATGTGTAAAGGCCCTGTAGGGCTTGGTGCAAAACGCACACGAACGTTTTTGGTCATTTTGATTTAATTAAGAGTGCAAAGATAGATTTTTGAAGTCCAAAGTTCAAAGTTTAAAGTTTCTTATTAAAGCAGCTGAAAACTGTTACTGCGAATGTTAACTAATTTATAATCATTTCACGAGGAATTCGTTTATTCATCACTTTAAACCATAATGGCGGAAATAAGGACATGACCATGGATGTAGGATATCCAAATGGCATTTGCGGACTCTCCTCATGGCAATCCAAAATCTGATATTTCTTTGACGTTTTATAATGGTGGTCGCTGTGTCTGGTTAATTCATACAATACGATTCTCCCGATAATATGGTTAGAGTTCCAGGAATGGATTTCTTTAACACGCTCATATCGGCCAGACTTGGTTTTTAACCGTAATAAACCATAATGTTCAATATAATTAACTGTTTCGAGCAGCGTAAATCCAACAATAGCGATCAATACAGAAAAAAGCAGACCCAATGCCCCGAAGATCATAAAAACGACAACCAAATAAAGAGACTCAATAACCAAATACCACAACATATCATTTTTAACAGAAAAGAACCTTTTATGATTGTTCTTTAAAAGGGTTTTCTGAATTTTCCAGGCACTAAAATACTGTCGAATTGTTGATGTAAACCAAAAGGAATAAACACTTTGGTTGTATCTTGCAGTTGCAGGATCTTCCTTTGTTGCGGCATGAAGATGATGACCAAAATTATGTTCAATGTAAAAGTGCATATAAAGGGATGGAAGCAACAGGGCCTTACCTAGAAATCGTTCATTTGTAGCTTGTCTGTGACCTAATTCATGACCAACATTTATTCCGTTGACCCCCAAAACAATTCCAACTGAAAAGATTAATCCAACCAGCTCGAAAGTTTGAATTTCGGTTGTGGTTACAACGATCAAAGCAAAGATTATAATACCATAAACTATTGGCAGGTTAAGGTAAAGCAACCAGTCAAACAGTTTGTTTTTTAGTTTACTGTCTATTTCATTGGTGTCGAGGTTGTGTGCGTCTATGGGAAAAATAAGTTCCAAAACAGGCAGGATAACAAAGGCATAAAACGGAGTTGCAAAAACCCAGTATCCTTTTAAAATGACCCCTAAAATAGCGATCATAGGAATGCTAAATGCTGCTAAATACTTTAGATCTCGCATAAATTATTAACGTAGTTTTATCAAAAATAGGGAATTGAGAATTAAAATAAAATTGTAGATTAGTAGTTTATATAAAGACTTTCAGCGCTTTTGCGGTGAAAACAGATAAACTGTCATTCCTGCGAAAGCAGGAATCTATGTTTTAAGAATGAGCAATTTCAGTAATATACAAACCAAATTAGAGCAGTTCATTGCAAAATATTACACCAATGAGCTAATTAAAGGAGCTATTATGTTCTTTAGCATTGGCTTGCTCTATTTTTTGGGCACTCTGTTAATTGAACATTTTTTGTGGCTGAATTCCACAGGTAGGACGGTATTATTCTGGTTGTTTATTGCTGTTGAATTGTTTTTATTCATCAAGTTTATCGCAATACCCATTTCTAAATTACTGAAGCTTCAAAAAGGAATAGACTATTTGGAGGCGTCTAAAATAATTGGGAACCATTTTCCTGAAGTGAATGATAAATTAATGAATGTTCTTCAGTTAAATGAAAATAAAACAGAGTCGGAGCTATTGCTTGCGAGCATAGAACAAAAGTCTGCAGAACTCAAACCAATTCCGTTTAAATTGGCTATCAATTTTAAACAAAATGCCAAATACTTAAAATACGCCGCTATTCCGGTTTTCATTATACTCGTGGCATTTGTTACAGGTAAATTCAATTGGTTTAGCGATAGTTATAAGCGTGTCGTAAACTATCAGACAGCTTATGAACCTCCAGCTCCTTTTGAGTTTTATGTGATCAATGATAATCTAAAAGCTTTAGAGAATCAGGATTTTAAACTAATTGTTAAAACAGCTGGTGATGTGATTCCGGAATCAGCTCAAATTTCTTTTAATAACGAAATTTATTTCCTTCAGGATAAAGGTGGAGGAGAGTTTGAATATGTTTTTGAGCAGCCAAAGAGCGATATTCAATTTACGTTAAGATCTAATAATGTTCAATCAAAACCGTACATATTAAGTATTGTGGAAGTACCAACTTTGGTGAATTTCCAGATGGTTTTAGATTATCCCGGTTATACTAAAAAGCGTGATGAAATATTAAAAAGTACGGGTAATGCCATTGTTCCACAGGGAACCAAAGTAACCTGGCAACTTAAAACCAAATCTACCGATGAGGTGTTTATGTATTCTAATGATACGCTTAATTTTTCGTCAGACAACAATGGAGCGTATGAACTATCAAAACGATTATACAGCAAGTTTAATTACAATATCAGTACAAGTAATAAAAACCTAAAGGATTACGAGAACCTGGCATTTAACATTGATGTAATTAAAGATGAATATCCGGAAATAAACCTAAAATCTAAAATTGATTCTTTAGACAATCAAACACTTTATTTTTACGGTCAGGTTAGCGATGATTATGGATTGAGTAAATTACAATTGGTTTATTATCCGGCTGATAAGGAGTCTGATATTAAGCGAAAAACCATTTTAATTAACGAATCAAATTTCGATGAATTTGTTAGCACTTTTCCCGATAATTTGAATTTAACCGAAGGCCTAAGTTATGAATTGTATTTCGAGGTGTTTGACAATGATGCCAACCGGATCAAAAGTTCAAAAAGCGCCATTTTCACGTATAGAAAATTGACCGAAGAGGAATTGGAAAATAAACAGCTTAATGAGCAAAATGAAACTATTAATGATTTAGAAAAATCACTGGAAAAATTTGAAGACCAGGAAAAAGAGTTAAAAGAACTGTCAAAAACTCAAAAGGAAAAATCAGAGCTTAATTTTAATGATCAGAAAAAGCTTGAAAACTTCCTGAAACGTCAAAAGCAGCAGGAAGAGATGATGCAGAACTTTAACAAGAAATTAAAAGATAATCTTGAAGAATTTCAAAAGGATAACCAGGAAAAGGATCAGTTTAAGGAAGATCTTAAAGAGCGTTTAGAAGAAAATCAGGAACAACTGAAAAAGAATGAAAAAATATTAGAAGAGCTTCAAAAACTAGCTGAAAAAATAAACAAGGAAGAATTCACTCAGAAACTTGAAGAATTAGCTAAGCAAAACAAGAATCAAAAGCGAAGCATGCAACAACTTCTGGAGTTGACAAAACGATTTTATGTTGCGAAAAAGCTTGAGAAGCT
>CBDUIO010000080.1:0-9117 GCA_965367355.1 uncultured Flavobacteriaceae bacterium | reverse complement strand
GGAGATGGGTCTTTTACGGGAGCCATGGTGTTCAACAATGAATATGATTTTCCAATTATTGGTATCCCGGGAACGATAGATAATGATATTTTTGGAACAGACTTTACCATAGGCTATGATACAGCCTTGAACACGGCAGTTGAGGTCATTGATAAAATTAGGGATACGGCCAGTTCTCATAACCGATTGTTCTTTGTTGAAGTCATGGGAAGAGATGCAGGTCATATAGCATTGAATGCAGGCATTGGGGCAGGAGCAGAGGAAATTCTAATTCCGGAAGAAGATATGGGTATAGATCGTCTGTTAGTTACTTTAGAAAAAAGCAGACGCTCAGGTAAAACTTCCAGTTTGGTGGTAGTTGCAGAAGGAGATAAGACAGGAGAGAATGTTTTTGAACTCGCGAAATATGTTGAAGAAAATCTGCCACAATATGACGTAAGAGTATCAGTGCTTGGTCATATGCAACGTGGTGGTGCTCCAAGTTGCTTTGACAGAGTTTTAGCAAGCAGGATGGGAGTACATGCAGTAGAATTGCTGATTGATGGACAATCCAATGTAATGGTAGGTCTGAATAACGGTAAAATGACGACAACACCTTTAGAAAATGCGATCAAGGAAAACAATCCGATCGATAAGGAAATATTAAGAGTATCTGATATCATGTCAGTGTAAATAAATAATTAAATAGAATAATTAAATAATAGAAAATGGCAAATTTAAAATTAGGAATTAACGGATTTGGAAGAATAGGACGGATTGCTTTTAGAATAGCAGTAAGCAGACCTGATATTCAAGTGGTAGGTATCAATGATCTATTAGCGGTAGAGCATTTGGCTTATTTATTAAAATATGACTCTGTTCATGGTAGGTTTCAAGGAACTATCGAAGTGAAAAATGGAAATTTAGTTGTAAATGGAAATGAAATTAGAGTTTCTGCAGAACGTAATCCTGAAGATTTAAAATGGAACGAAGTAGGAGCAGATGTCGTTTTAGATTGTACAGGTATTTTTACAACTTTGGAAAAAGCTCAGGCACATATTAAAGCAGGAGCTAAAAAAGTGGCTATTTCTGCACCATCTGCTGATGCGCCTATGTTTGTAATGGGAGTGAACCATAAAAAAATCACTGCTAAGGATACAATAGTTTCCAATGCATCATGTACTACCAACTGTTTGGCTCCATTGGCAAAAGTTATCCATGATAAATTTGGTATAGTAGAAGGATTGATGACTACAGTGCATGCTGCAACAGCAACTCAATTTACTGTTGATGGTCCGTCTAAAAAAGACTTTAGATTAGGTCGTGCATCTTTAAATAACATTGTTCCTGCATCAACAGGAGCTGCCAAAGCTGTCGGGAAAGTTATTCCTGAATTGAACGGCAAATTAACTGGTATGGCATTCCGTGTTCCAACAGTGGATGTTTCAGTCGTTGATCTAACATGCAGACTTGAAAAAGGGGCTTCTTTTGATGAAGTAAAAGCTGCTCTAAAACATGCATCAGAAAATGAGATGAAAGGTATTTTAGGATATACAGAAGAAGGCGTTGTATCTCAGGATTTTGTATCAGAACCTAAAACCAGTACGTTTGATGCTAATGCAAGTATTGGTTTAAATGACAATTTTGTTAAACTCATTTCTTGGTATGATAATGAATACGGCTATTCTGCAAAGCTTGTAGATCTGGCGCAATACATTAACAATATCTAAAAATAGATTATAATTCTGATAAGCTGCTATGATAAATAGCAGCTTATTTTTTATCTTTAGGCTATGATAGTAATAGTAGACAGTGGCTCAACCAAAAGTGATTGGATCTTTGTTGATAGAGCAGGCAATAAGTTGTTTGATAAAGAAAGAACCCATGGATTGAATCCGGAAATGCTTCCTGAAGCAAAACTCAAAAAAAGCATAAATGAAAGTAAACTTATTAAGGCACAAAGGCTAAATGTTTCCTATTTGTTCTTTTATGGGGCCGGCTGTGGTACAGAAAGGCCTAGACTTATGCTAAAGGATGTGCTTGAAGATTATTTTCCTAATGCGAAGGTTTCGGTCAATGAAGATACTTTAGCTGCTGTTTTCTCTTCAATAAATAATAATCAACCTGCAGTTGTCTGTATATTAGGAACTGGATCAAATTGCAGTTACTATGATGGTGAAAAATTACATCAGCGTGTTAAATCATTAGGATATACCCTAATGGATGACGCAAGTGGTAATTATTTTGGAAAGCAACTTCTCAGGGATTACTATTTTAAACACATGCCTGGAGATCTAAGATCTATGTTTGATCATGAATATAACTTAGATATTGATTTTGTAAAATACAACCTGTATAAACAACCCAATCCTAATACTTACTTAGCAGGTTTTGCAAGATTCATGTTTTTAAATAAAGACTCGCAATACATAAGAGATTTGATTAAAAATGGTGTTCGATTGTTTGCAAAGAACATGATCTTTCAATATAAAGATGTATTAGACAAAGTTCCGGTGCATTTCGCAGGTTCTATTGCCTTCTTTTCTCAGGAAGAGATCAAAGAGGTAGGAAAAGAACTGGGACTGACCATAGGAAATTTTGTTAGAAGACCAATTGAAGGTCTGGTTGATTATCATATTAATAACCTTAAATAATTTTGGAAATTGCTATCATTGCTCACGACGGTAAAAAAGCTGAAATGGTTCAGTTTTTAAATGAGCATAAGAAAAAACTTCAGGAAAAGAAAATTACAATTGTTTCAACAGGTACTACCGGAAATAAAGTGGAAAGTGCCGGAATTGAAGTGCAAAAATTATTATCTGGTCCTGTAGGAGGTGATGCACAAATTGCGGCAAGAGTTGCCGAAGGGAAGTGCCAAATGGTGATCTTTTTTAGAGATCCTCTTGAAAAGCATCCTCACGAACCGGATGTATTAATGCTAATGCGTTTATGCGATGTACATAATGTTCCGTTAGCAACCAATCCTGCTGCAGCTGAGTTACTGATCAAGGCATTGTGAAAAAAGACGTTCAAATATCAAATATGAGCAAAACAGATCTGTTAGCGATGGAGCGAACCAGATTAGCAAATGAAAGAACATTTTTAGCTTATTTCAGGACTTTTATAGTTTTCCTGAGTTCGGGTATAGCAATTATCAAGATCAATGCCCTTAAGGATATAGAATTTATTGGATATTTTCTTTTATTGATGTCTCCAATATTATTAATAATTGGCATATCCAGATTTGTATATGTCAAACGAAAATTAAGAAAATTTTACTCACTTTGAGTATAAACGGTATTTTCCTGTTCCGATACCCGGATAAAGGTAGTGCGCTTTGTAAGTTCTTTTAATCTGGACGCGCCAACATAAGTGCATGTACTTCGGATTCCTCCCAGGATATCACTAACTGTGTTTTCCACAGGCCCTCGGTACTTAACCTCTACCATTTTGCCCTCACTGGCTCTGTATTCAGCTATACCACCAACGTGTTTTACCATAGCAATCGCTGAACTCATACCGTAGAATTCTTTGTATAACTGGCCATTTTTATCAATCAATTTGCCACCGCTTTCATCATGACCTGCTAACATGCCTCCCAGCATCACAAAATCAGCTCCTGCACCAAAAGCTTTGGCTACATCGCCAGGTGTAACACATCCGCCGTCACTAATTATTTGTCCGCCAAGACCATGTGCAGCGTCGGCGCATTCTATTATTGCCGATAATTGGGGATAACCAACTCCTGTTTTTAATCGGGTTGTACAGACAGATCCCGGACCTATGCCTACTTTTATGATATCTGCCCCTGAAAGTAGAAGTTCTTCAACCATTTCGCCCGTGACCACATTTCCTGCTATTATTATTTTATTTGGATTCGATTCCCTTGTTTGTTGAACAAAGCTCACAAAATGTTCAGAGTAGCCATTGGCTACATCAATACATATGAATTTTAATTTAGGATACTTCTTTAAAATAGCTTTTAATTTGTCCGCATCTCTTTTTCCTGTTCCGGTGCTTACAGCTATGTAATCTTCTATTCCTTCCGGCGCGGTTTTTAGAAAATCATCCCATTGTTTTAATGAATAATGTTTGTGAATTGCAGTGAACAATTGTTTATTTGATAGAGCCAATGCCATTTCAAAAGTGCCAACAGTATCCATATTGGCTGCCATCACCGGTATTCCGGACCATTCATTATTACTGTGAAAGAACCTGAATTTTCTGGTTAGGTTAACCTTTGACCGGCTTTTAAGTGTAGATCGTTTTGGTCTTATCATAACATCTTTAAATCCAAGTTTGATGTCATTTTCTATTCTCATAATCAATAGCATTTTGGTTACTATCAAAAGTAAGGTTTACTTGCTTATTTTTGGCAATTTAGTTGACAGATTACAGAATTAATTTGTCAACAACTGTTAATACAGAGGTATTTATTTTTTAGCAATGAGACTAATCTCAACATTTACATATTTAGGCAGATTAGCAACTTCAACAGTTTCCCTTGCAGGCGCAGTTTCATCCTTAAAATAATTGCTATAAACGTCGTTTATTAAAGTGAAGTTGTTCATATCAGAAATGAAAATAGACGTTTTTATAACATGTTCAAAGGTCATGCCTGCAGCTTCTAAAACAGCCTTAAGATTTTCCATAACCAATTTGGTTTCCTTTTTAATATCATCAATTTCTAAGTTTCCTGTTATGGGATTGATAGCAATCTGACCTGAAGTATATAGTGTATCTCCCGATAAAACGGCTTGATTATAAGGACCGATGGGTGCTGGAGCTTTTGAAGTTTTAATAATTTTTTTCATGGAAATTAAAGTTGTTGATCAGGTTGTCTGCGCTGTTCATATTTTATATCGCTTAAAACGCTTGATTTTATACCAATAAAGAAAAACCAGGACGTGTTTGAGCTTTGAGATCCTGCGGGAATTTGATAACTAAAGTTCATCCGCCAACTCAACAGATCACGCTCAAAACGTAGTTGTGTGTAGGTAAATCCGTTATTTTTTAGGTCATATCCAGAGGATGCTCCAACACTCCAGCGAGGCGATAATTCAATGTCCCCAGAAAACATCAGGGAATGTGATGATATTTCACTCTGCCTTGCTGCGTTGCTATAATTAGCGGTATATGCAAATCTGATATTCCATGGAATTTTATAATTGTATAATTCTCCTAATTCAGATTCTTCATCTTCAGGATCTTCCTCCGTATATCGTTTATCACTAAAATCCTGTGCTCTACCAAATAGATCGTCTGTCCGTCCACCACTTCTTGCAGTTTCAATTTCACCTTCTTTATTGCCCTTATCCTTAAAACTATCACTGGAAAGAGAATAGTTCATTGAGATATTGGCATTAGTTAATCGGAATAAACTACCACCATTATTAATATTGAAGGTATTAATTCTCTGGTTGTTGCTATTTAGTGCATATGGATCTAATGTTGCATTAAAATTTAAACTTAATTTATTATTGAAGAATTGTGTGCCACCTGAGACTCTTACAGGACTTAGATTTAATGAATCAGCAGCCATATTATAACTAGTGGCGAAATTCAAATTATTTAAAAGCATTATCTTTTTTGGTTCGGTGGCTGTAGTATCTTTAGATTTTACTTTAGCTTCAAGGTTATTGCTTACATTCAACCCAATATTACTGGAATAGTTTTTATTGGGAGCTCCAAAAATGACATCTTCAAATCTTGTATACTCCCCATAAGTTGTGCCATCGGCAGTTGCGATTTCATAATTCTCATAATAATTATCAAAGGAAGGGTTGATGCTATAACTCACAGATGGCCTCATGACATGCCTTATTGCCTGTATCTTTGGGTCTTTACCTTCTTTTTTAAAGTTGAACATACCATAGATGGTTGTTCCTAAACTCGTGCTAAAATTATATGTTCTATAGGCATCAAATCCGTTGACATTGGTTTCTACTACTTCATCAAGAATAGAGTCATAGGATTTGTTTAAAGTCTTAAATGTCCAGACTTCCTGGTAGTTCGTACTCGCACTCAGACTAAAGTATTTAAACAATTTAAAATTTGTGCTAATTGGAATACTGTGCTGCACGCCGTTTTTGGCCTCATCGAACATTTCTTTTTTAAAGAAAAGTGAATCTGTAGTTTGAATTCTATTTTCTGCTCTAAGGTTATACTGGAGGTTAATATTTTGAATAATACCCTTTTTTGCCCCTGTTTTGGGTGCGAAAGGAAAAATACGACTCATACTTCCCTGGAAAGTAGGCAGGGTCATATTAATGGTTTCTGTATTGGTATTTTGCGAATGCGTTGCAGTAACGCTCATGTTTACCTGAGGTTCTCCCTGAAAAGTCTTGGAATAAGAAACCGAAGAGGACAACGTATTATTTAAAACATTAGCCACATTCAGCTGATTGATTGACTGTTGATAATATCGGCTACTTCCTAAATTGACAGATGCCGAAAATCTGGCATTAGGATTAGACTTAGGATCCTGACTATGAGACCAACGGATGTTGTAAATGGTGCTTTTAGCATAATCGGGGAAACCACGTTCACTGGTTATTAAATTCTCATATCTAAAACTTAGATTTCCACTAAAATTATACCTGTATGCATAGTTTGTTTCCAATCGGAGCCCATAACTTCCATTTGTATAATAATCACCTAAAACAGCTAAATCTGCATAATCACTAATTGCAAAATAATATCCGCCATTTTGAAGAAAATAACCTCTTGTACTTTGTTCTCCAAAGGTTGGAATGATAAGTCCCGAGGTATGTTTTTCTGTTAAAGGGAAGAATCCAAACGGAAGACCAATGGGAGTTGGTACATCAGCAATTACCATATTTGTGGGACCCACAACAATTTTCTTTTTAGGAACGAATTTTATCTTGTTTGATTGAAAGTAATACTCAGGGTCTTTAGGATCTGAAGATGTTGTAAAACGAGCCTTTGACAGGAAAATAACCGAATCGTTCTCCTTTTTAGTCCTTTCTCCTAAAATGTTAAATCCGCTTTGTTCTGTTTTTGAATTAAAAATTAGAGCCTTTTCGGTATCAAAATTGAATCTGATCGAATCCGGTTCCACGATATTATCTCCCTGTTTAAATACAGGATGCTGTGAATAATTACCAAGCGTATCCTTTAGTCTTCCCGCATACACTTCATTTTTTTTATAATCAATGACAATAATTCCGGCCTTAATCTCCATGTCTTCATAATAAACTTCTGCTTCATTATAAAGGTAAATTCTCTCCTCTTTTTGATTTATCGAGACATAGTCAGTGGCTTTATAATTTACTTTGTCCGTTAAAAATTCAGGTTTAGGTAATACCGAGTCTTGTTTTACACTATCCACCTCCTTTATCGTTGTCAGTTTTACTATGGTGTCCAGTGAAATATTTAGATCATCTTTTTCGTTAATTAGAGCAGGTTTTATTTCACTGCTTTTGTTGGGTAAGTCCTGAGCAAAACCAAGTGTGTTGATAAGCACTGTAAAACTTAAGGTAAAAAGTATTTTAAAGTTGTTTGTCTGCAATGCTTTTAATGTATTTTTGTAAAAGTATGGCTCGGTTTTTGAATTGTCAAAATTACATATATTTTTTATCAATAGTTTTTAAATTGAAAAAAATAAAATAAATTATCGAAGCATTTAAATCGCCTTTAATCTTTATGAAAACGAGATATTATCTACATTTCGTATTATTTATATTTATATTAACACTATTCTCTTTTTCGTCTAAAAAAGATGTTAAATTCAAGGATAAATTTATCGTTGTTCTGGATGCAGGTCATGGAGGAAAAGATCCCGGAAATTTAGGGAACGGTTACAAGGAAAAGGACATTGCTTTAAAAATTGTACTGGCTGTTGGGGCAGAACTTGAGAAGAAAAGTGACATTAAGGTAATATACACCCGAAAGTCTGATAAATTCCTGGAACTACATGAACGTGCAAAAATTGCTAATAAAGCAGATGCAGATCTTTTTATATCCATTCACTGTAACGCACATAGATCGGCTGCAAATGGAACAGAAACATTCGTTCTGGGTCTCCATGAAAACCAGCGAAACTTTGAAATTGCAAAAAAGGAGAATGAAGTAATCTTTTTAGAGGAAAATTACGATTTGCATTACGAAGGATTCGATCCAAATTCTCCGGAATCGTTAATAGGATTAAAACTTGTGCAAGAAGATTATCTAGATCAAAGTATTGAACTTGCAAGTTTCATTGAAGAGAATTTTAATAAAAAACTTAATAGGAATACAAGAGGTGTCAAACAGGCAGGATTTTGGGTTCTGCATAATACATACATGCCAAGTGTGTTGATTGAGACTGGATTCCTGACCTATAAAAAGGAAGGGGCATTTCTAAATTCATCAAAAGGACAAAAACAAATGTCTGAGGCTATTACAAATGCCATTCTGCTTTACAAATCAAATCTGGATTTAAACGTAGGCGATAATATAGAAATTGATGCGAGGGCTGCAGAAGATGAGCTTATATATAAAGACATTACATTCAAAGTTCAAATTGCAGCAAGTTCAAAAAAATTAGAAGCCAAACCATATAATTTTAAAGGGCTCAGCGATATTTCAATTGAGAAAAGTGGTAGTGTTTATAAGTATTTTTATGGAAGTACTTCAGATTATAATAAAATTCAAAAATTAAAAGCAGAAGCCAAAGAAAAGGGGTTTAAGTCTTGTTTTGTTGTTGCCTATAAAAATGAAAATAGAATTTCATTAGCCGTTGCCCTAAAATCTCCTGCCAATTAGATTAGTATTTCTTATATTAATTGCTAATTTTGTGATTCACAAAACTTGAAAAATCTTGAAAATAACAAGGGAAGTTAAAACCGCAATTTTAGTAATTTCAGGTATTTTGCTATTCATCTACCTTTTTAATTTTTTAAAAGGAACTGACATTCTTGATTCGTCACGTACCTTTTATACCATTTATGATAATGTTGAAGGTCTAGAACCATCCACTCCCGTTACTATTAACGGTTTAAATGTAGGAAAGGTACAGGAAATTGGTTTTACAGATGACGGGACAGGAAGATTGTTAGTAAAATTAAATGTTGACGAGGAATTTGAATTTTCCAAGAATAGTAAGGCACAACTTTATGAAGCCGGACTTATTGGAGG